>NZ_MULM01000112.1:0-32476 GCF_002029345.1 Pseudomonas sp. VI4.1 | reverse complement strand
GTTTTGCCGTCGCAGCGTTGAGCATTGTCTTCATTCCGACACTGATGCTCGGCGCCGCTTTCCCCTTGGCCCTGCGCCTGAGCGTCGGCCATGAGCGGGTCGGTCGGGATGTCGGCGCGGTGGTGGCGTTCAACACCCTGGGGGGGATTATCGGGGTCATGCTTTGCGGGTTTGTATTGATCCCGCTGCTGGGACTGGTCCATACCCTGGGGCTGTTGGCGATGGTCGCCGCCGGGATCGGTTATTGCGCAGTGCGTAAGGGCCATGACGTAAAGAAAGGCCGGCGTCAGGCCGTGGTCACGGTAGGCTTGTTGTCGGTGACCGTGGCGCTGATGACCCCGGCGGACAAACTCGCCAGCCTGCTCCCCGGTGCGCGCAACGCCACCCTGGCCTTCTATGAAGAAGGACGCGGCGGGACCGTGGCCGTGGTCACCCAAGGCAAAGGGTCGAAAGCGTTCCAGCGCCTGTACATCCAGGGCGTGTCCAACACCGGCGACGCCATGCCATCGTTGCGCTACATGCGCATCCAGGCACTGCTGCCGCTGTTGATCCACAACGGCGAACCGCGTTCGGCGCTGGTGATCGGCTTTGGCACCGGCATCACCGCTGGCGCCCTGACCCGTTATCCCGGGCTGGAGCGCCCGGGTAGTGGCCGAGTTGCTGCCCTCGGTGGTCAGAGCCGCGCCCGATGTTCAAAGGCAACTACAAGTGCCGCGGCCGATCCCGGTGTTGACGACGCTGCGCGATGGGCGCCAGGAAGCTGCTGCGTGAACCCGCAACGCTACGACTTGATCACCCTCGAACCCCCACCGCCCTCCGCCGCCGGGGTGGTGAACCTGTATTCCCGGGACTTCTACCAACTGGCCGCCAGTCGCCTGGAACCCCAGGGCCTGGTCGCCCAGTGGTTGCCACTGCCTACCCAGAACATCGACGACTCGGCGCTCACTGGTGCGCAGCTTTCTCGATGTCTTCCCTTACGCCACCTTGTGGACCAGCGAGTTCCACGAAATGCTGCTGGTGGGGTCGATGGCACCGATCGAGCTGGATGCGGCGAAAATCAGCGAGCGCTTCGAGCGCGGCAGCGTACGCAGCACCTTGCAGGACGTGGGCATCGGTTCAGCCGCGGCGTTACTGGCGACCTGGGTCACCGATCGTGCCGGCCTTGAGCGCTTTGCCGCTGACGCGCTCGCGGTCACCGACGACCAGCCGCGGATCGAATATGCGCCGTGGGTCCGTTCCAAGGAGATTACCCGGGTGTTGCCGACGCTTCTGGACCTGCGTCAGCCACCAGTGCTGGAGAATGCGGACACGGGCTTCAATGAGCGCATGAACGTTCACCAGCAGCGGTTGATGCAGTTTTATCGGGCGAGCCTGCATGCCTATGACGGCGACCGGGATGCCTGGGCCAGGGATATTCGCGAGGTGATGCGCGGGGATGGGGGGAATCCGTATTTCCGGTGGTTTGTCGGGGAGTGATGCGGCGCCTGCAAGTTCGCTCCCACAGGGTGTTGTGTAGTGTCCAACTGCCAGGTACGACACCAATCCCTGTGGGAGCGGGCTTGCTCGCGAAGAGGCCCTCAGCCTCACTACATCACTTGGACTTGAGCTTCAGATAAGACTGATGCAAATCCGCGGCCCAACCATCGATCACCCCTTTCACATCATCGGCCTTCATCACCTGCGACTCGTTTTCCAGCGGCTTGCCGGTGCCTTTGCGCACGACCTGGGCCAGGACTTTGTTGTTGCCGCCGTCAAGGAACACCGCTTCCGTGGCCAGGTCGGTTTCCTGATCGCGGATACCGCTTGCCGTACTCACCGCCGCAGCCACCAGGGCAATCGGGATCACTTCATAAGGCTTCAGGCCCTCGGTTTTGCTGCTGACAGCGGTAATCGCTGCACGCACCACGAGCACACCGGGGCCAGGGCCCGCCGCCAGCGGCAGGGATTTACCCACTTCACGCTTGAGCGCCTGATCGTAATAACTGGTGATGCCGCTCAGGGTGCCCTGGGGGATCTTCGCGGTCGGTTGGGGCTTGGGATAGAGCTGGGTCGGTTCAATGTAGACGCTGCTGTACTTTTTGATGTCGAGCTTGGGATCGACCCAGCGCATCACGGTAGCACCCGAGGGTGACTGGGCTTCCTTGAGCTGACTGTAATCCTTGAGGAACCCCGAATACTGGTCCGGCTCCACGACTTTACTGGAGCAGCCCACCATTGCGATCGAGGAAATGCACAGAGTGCTCATCATTAATGCAAACTTCATGCTGTAACTCCTGTAAGCGGTTCGACAAGGGTACAAACAAGGGTCTTACAGGTATAGCCAATGCAGCGCCTTTTGCAGTGAAAATCACACTATTGCGCCATTACCGCCACCGGATCACAGCCGACATTTGACAGACGGCGGCCATCCGGCAAAGCTGCATCCAGCTGTAACGCGCGCCTGACGGTAAATGCACCCGGACTATGGAAGTCGCAATGCCGAAACATAAAAATAAAGCGCCTGCACCGACCCCCGATTCAGCTCCGCCCCTGATTGCCCGTTATCTGTTTCCCGTCACCATAGGTTTATTGCTGATGGCCGTCGCGGGCATCGGCTGGTTTTTGTTCAGCAGCCAACAGGCTCCCACGGCCGTGGTCACTGCGCCCGTCACCGTACCGGTGAAGCCGCAACCGGTTGCCCCGGCACCGGCGAAAATGGTCGATGAGCAACAGTGCCAAGGCTGCCACAGCGAGCAAGTCAAGGATTGGCAAGGCTCCCATCACCAATTGGCGATGCAGCCCGCCACTACCAAAACGATGCTGGGTGACTTCAATAACGTCACCTTCAAGGCCGAAAATGAAACCACCCGTTTCTTGCGCAACAACGACGAATTCTGGGTCAACACCCCTGGCATCGATGGCAAGAACGCCGATTTCAAGGTGGCCTACACCTTCGGCATCGCGCCGTTGCAGCAGTACCTGATCGAGGTCGGCGAAGGTCGGTTGCAAGCGTTGGGCGTGGCCTGGGATAGCGAAAAACAGCGCTGGTTTCACCTCTATCCGGGCCAAGGCGTGAACTTCAAAAACCCGCTGCACTGGAGCAAGCCCAGCCAGAACGCCAATTTCATGTGTGTCGAATGCCACACCACCGGCTATAAACGCAATTTCGATCCGGTCAAAAACACCTTCGACAGCCACTGGAACAGCCTCGGAGTCGGCTGTCAGGCCTGTCATGGCCCGGCGTCCAATCACCTGGCGTGGACCGCCAGCAAAGGCGACCTGAGCCACGCCGGTTTTGCCGTCGACCTCAAGGACAAGGACGCCACCGTCGAGCTCGAACCTGTGCACCGCTGCCACGCCCGCCGCGCCCCCCTTGGGCGATGGCTTCACCGTCGGCAAGCGCTTGATGGACGATTACCTGCCGAGCACCCTGACCCGCGAGTTGTATGCCCTGGATGGCAAGATCAAGGACGAGGTGTTCGAACACGGGTCGTTCACCCAGAGCAAAATGTTCGACAAGGGCGTGCGTTGCAGCAACTGCCACAACCCCCACAGCACCCAACTCAAGGCCCCCGGCAATGGCGTGTGCCTGCAATGCCACAACAGCGCCGGCAACACCTCGGTGGCAGGCGTCGATGGCAAGGGCCTGCAGGCAAAGAACTACGATTCAATCGACCACACCCGCCACCCCGTGGGCCAGCCCGGCTCGCAGTGCGTGGATTGCCACATGCCCGGCAAGTTCTACATGGGCAATGACTTTCGCCATGACCACAGCTTCAGCATTCCCGACCCTGTGCGCGCGAAAACACTCGGCACCCCGGACGCCTGCCTGACCTGTCACCAGGGCAAGGCCGGCGACAAGGTCACCGAACAGTTCAAGCTCTGGAACAGTGCCACCACCGCCCTGGCTCCACGCTACGACGAGAGCCTGTGGCTGATCCGCAACGGCCGGCCCGGCGCGGCGCAAGCCTTGTACGAGCAGCTGCAACGCAGCAATCTGCCGGCGATCCAGCGTGCGACCTTGTTGGCCGAATTGCCGCTGTATCCCAGTGAGCAGGCGTTGAACCTCGCCACCCGGGACTTGAACAACCCGGCGCCGCAAGTGCGCGAAAGCGCTGTGCGGGCAATCAGCGCGTTCCTGCCGCCGGCGGAGCGTGCGTCGCGGCTGACGCCATTGCTGGGGGATCCGGTGAAGGCCGTGCGCATCGTCGCGGCCCGGGACTTGCTCAGTGTGGCCCGCACGGGTTTGGGCAACGCCCAGGCCAACTGGAACGCGGCCATCGCCGAGTATGAAACCGTGCAGAAAAGCCTGGCCGAACGCGCCGAAGCCAACCTCAACCTGGCCATGCTCTATCAGGCCAGCGGGCGCGGCGGCGAAGTAGAAGCGCTGCTGCGCACCGCCCTCAAGCGCGATCCGGATTTCCACCCGGCGCTGGTGACGCTGGTGCAATGGCTGGAAGCCGGCGGGCGCGCTCAGGAAGCCCAGGCGCTGCTGCAACAGAGCCTGAAAGAGCATCCGGACGCCGCCCTGCTGCAACATACCCAAGGCTTGGCGCTGATTCGTGCCGGCCAGGCGGACCAGGCCATGCCGGCCCTGCGTAAAGCCGCTCGACTGGAGCCGCAGAACGCCCAATACGGCTATGTCCTCGCGGTGGCGTTGCACGACAGTGGCAAGGTCGATGACGCCTGCCAGGAGCTGGAAAGACTGTTGAAAGAGCAGCCGGCGAATCGCAATGCGCGGTTGGCGCTGATCCAGTATTACCTGGAGAACGGGCAGGAACCGAAGGCGCAGGTGTTGTTGCAGGGCTGGAAGAAGATGAACATGGGTGATCCGGCGTTGAAGTGATTTTCGGTACAGGGACAATCAAAAGATCGCAGCCTCACCGTCGTCTGAACAACGGCCGCGGCTCGATCACCGAGCGGCCATACAACACGCTCATCCCGGCCAACCCCTTGAGCGCATCCTCGGCGGATTTGTCCTCGCGCACGGCAAAGCTGTCAAAACCACACAGGCGCATATGGCTGAGCTGGTCACGCAATACATCACCCACCGCGCGTAACTCACCTGCCCAGCCCAATCGCGTGCGCAGCAGGTACGCCTGGCTATATCCGCGACCGTCCCTGAAGCTAGGAAAATCCAGGGCAATCAGCGGCAGGTGTCCAAACCATGGCTTGAGGCTTTCCACTTCATCATCCGGTCCCAGCCACACTGCATGCTTCTGCGGATCGTCAAGCCAGCGGGTCAACGGCAGAATCACCGGGCCCGTCGGTAAATCCCCATCGGGATTCCTGACCAGCGTCCACGGATCGTCAGCGACAATCCGCGCCACAGCGTCTTCCAGTCGCAGCAGATTGTTCATGCCGGGACCTCCAGGAGCTTGGGGTAAACCTCTTCCTTGAACGGCTCCAGGCCGATGCGCTGCAAGGTGTCGACAAACAACTCGTCGCTCTCGCGGTAACGCACGAAGGTGGCGATGATCCGATCGATCACCTCGGGCACTTCGGCGGCGCTGAAGGACGGGCCGATGACCTTGCCCAACGCGCTGTGCTTGCCCTGTGAGCCGCCAAGGGTGATCTGGTACCACTCGCTGCCGTTTTTATCGACCCCGAGAATGCCGATGTTGCCGATGTGGTGGTGGCCGCAGGCATTCATGCAGCCGGAGATATTGAGGCTGATATCACCCAGGTCGTGCAGATAGTCCAGGTCTTCGAAACGTCCCTGAATCGCCTGGGCGATGGGGATGGACTTTGCATTGGCCAGCGCGCAGAAGTCGCCGCCAGGGCAGGCAATGATATCGGTCAGCAAACCGATATTGGCGCTGCCCAGGCCTTGTTCGCAGGCTAGGCGCCAGAGGGCGAACAGCTCGGTTTTCGCCACGTCGGGCAGGACAATGTTCTGCTCATGGGCGATGCGGATTTCAGCAAAACCGAAATGCTCGGACCACGCTGCAACCGCGTCCATCTGCTCGGAGGTGACATCACCGGGCGGGGCCGCGATGCCCGGTTTGGTCGACAACACGACGCTGGCATAACCCGACACCTTATGCGGCTGGACATTGCGCGCCACCCAACGGGCAAACGCCGGGTTCTCTGCCAGACGCGTGCCGAATTCCAGGTCGGTATCGGACAGTGAGCGATAATCGGGGGCCACGAAGGCACTGGCGACACGCTCATATTCGACTTCGGTCAATTGCGCCGGACCGTCCTTGAGGTACTGCCACTCCTCCTCGACTTCCCTGGCAAAGGCCTCGATACCCAGCGCCTTGACCAGAATCTTGATCCGCGCCTTGTACTTGTTGTCGCGCCGGCCGTGGCGGTTGTAGACGCGCAGCACGGCCTCGACGTAGGACAGCAGGTGCTGCCACGGCAACCCTTCGCGAATCTGCAGCCCAAGGATCGGCGTACGCCCCAAACCGCCGCCGACAATCACCCGCAGCAGCATTGCCCGTCGGCACCGGGATAAAGATACAGGCCGATGTCGTGCATCATGATCGCGGCGCGGTCCTGCTGCGCCGAGCAGATAGCGATCTTGAACTTGCGCGGCAGAAACAGGAATTCCGGGTTGATGGTCGACCATTGCCGCAGGATTTCCGCCAGGGGCCGAGGGTCGATCAACTCGTCGGCGGCGACCCCGGCAAACGCTTCGGTGGTGATGTTGCGTACGCAATTGCCCGAGGTCTGGATCGCGTGCATTTCTACCTGGGCCAGGCGTTCGAGGATATCCGGGACCTGGGCCAGTTCGATCCAGTTGAATTGCAGGTTCTGGCGCGTGGTGAAGTGACCATACCCACGATCGTAATCCCGGGCGATGCTCGCCAGCGTGCGCATCTGCTGCGCGCTCAAGGTGCCGTAGGGAATGGCCACGCGCAGCATGTAGGCGTGCTTTTGCAGGTACAGGCCGTTCTGCAGGCGCAACGGCAAAAACTCCTCTTCGCTCAATTCGCCCGCCATGAAGCGTTCGACCTGGTCGCGAAATTGCGCAACCCGCTCGAAGACCAGCGCCCGGTCATAGTCGTCGTACTGATACATGTGGCTACCTCATCAGGGGTGATCGGGCTCTGCGGCTGGTTTTCGAGGCGTCGACTATGAACCTGCGGTGCAGTAGGTAATAGATTCACCTGAACGCCAAAAAACCGTATCAGGTCGCTGAGGATCACCACTGGTCAAGTCCTTCATCTGATCCGCATAAATGTCGTTTTCCTGAGCCTGTTTTGTTTCCGGCAGGGTTTCTACAGTGCATACCTGCCAGACCGGGTGGCCTGGCACTACTCTGCAACCGTGGAAGCATTGACCATGAGCACAGCAACAATCGGACAGGCCTATAACTACAAGGTCGTCCGCCAATTCGTCGTGGCGACCATCGTCTGGGGTGTCGTGGGGATGGCGATGGGGGTGTGGATCGCCTCGCAACTGGTATGGCCCGAAATGAACCTCGACCTGCCATGGACCACCTTCGGCCGTTTGCGCCCGCTGCACACCAGCCTGGTGATTTTCGGCTTTGCCGGCAGCGCGCAGTTCGCTGCCAGTTACTACGCGGTGCAACGTACCTGCCAGGTACGCTTGTATTCGGACAAGCTCGCCGCGTTCACCTTCTGGGGCTGGCAATCGGTGATCCTGGTGATGCTGGTCACCCTGCCGTTGGGCTACACGACGACCAAGGAATACGCCGAGATCGAGTTCTCCGGCGCGGTATGGATGACGGTGGTGTGGGTCGCTTACGCCGTCGTGTTCTTCACCACCGTGGTGCAGCGCAAGACCCGACATATCTACGTCGGCAACTGGTTCTTCGGTGCGTTCATCGTGGTGATCGCGATGCTGCACGTGGTCAATCACCTGGCGATTCCGGTGGACTGGTTCAAGTCCTATCCGCTGTATTCCGGGGCAACCGACGCCATGGTCCAATGGTGGTACGGCCACAACGCCGTGGGCTTTTTCCTGACCACGGGCTTCCTCGGGATGATGTATTACTTCGTGCCGAAGCAGGTCGGGCGGCCGGTGTATTCCTATCGGTTGTCGATCGTGCATTTCTGGGCGTTGATCACCCTGTACATCTGGGCCGGCCCGCATCATTTGCACTACACAGCGCTGCCGGACTGGGCCCAGTCACTGGGCATGGCGATGTCGCTGATCCTGCTGGCACCGAGCTGGGGCGGGATGATCAACGGCATGATGACGCTATCGGGGGCCTGGCATAAGTTGCGCACCGACCCGATCCTGCGCTTTCTGGTGTTGTCCCTGGCCTTCTACGGCATGTCGACCTTCGAAGGGCCGATGATGGCGATCAAGACCGTCAACGCCCTCTCCCACTACACCGACTGGACCATCGGCCACGTCCATGCCGGCGCCCTCGGATGGGTGGCGATGATCACCTTCGGCTCGATGTATCACATGATCCCCAAGGTTTTCGGCCGCGAGCAGATGTACAGCACGCCGCTGATCAACCTGCACTTCTGGCTGGCGACCATCGGCACGGTGCTGTACATCGCGTCGATGTGGGTCAACGGCATCACCCAGGGTCTGATGTGGCGCGCGATCAACGACGACGGCACGCTGACCTACTCCTTCGTCGAAGCCCTGCAGGCCAGCCATCCGGGGTTCGTGGTGCGATTCGCGGGCGGGGTGTTCTTCCTCGGCGGGATGTTGCTGATGGCGTACAACACCTGGCGCACGGTGCGGGTGTCGGACATGGCGATGGCCGAGCGTGAAGCGCAGATTGCCTGAGGCGAGGAGCTTGAGATGATCCTGATCGTGCTGGATACAGTCGGCGTGATAGTGCTTTGGTTGGCGGTCGAATGTTGCCTGAAGCACCAGACCGCCCAGAGTCTGGAGGATGCGAGCCTGATCCCGTTTGCCGATGATCCGGAGGTGGCGCGGCGGGTGGAATTGGCGACGGGGAAGACGGTTAAAGCGGTGGCGCCGCAAGCGCTGAAACCAGGTTGGGGCAACCTCGATGTGTGATGTCCCCCCCCATCCATTGTGGGAGCGAGCAGGCTCGCTCCCACAGGGATAAGGTGTCGAGTCAGAGACTCACCCGCGATCGCGCGGGATCAGGCTCTGCAACTGCTGCGCCAGGAAGTTTGCATCGAAGGCAAAGGTGTCCGGGTCTTTCAGGCCGTTGGTCTTGCGCCACTGCCAGCTGTTCGACGGCGGCAGGCACACCAGCGAAATGCTGCCATAGCGCGCGGCGGTCAGGCCCATCACCGCCAGGGAAATCTGGCCACCGGCGCCCATCACATCCGGCACGAACTCCACCGGTTTGCCGGCAATCACGATGCTCAGTTTTTCGGTCTTGAAGGTCGAGGTCTCGAGCGCAACGCTGGGGCCCGATGCGACATAGGCCTCGCGGCTCACTTCCAGCAGGTTCGGCGCCTTGACCGGTTCCAGCCACTGCTGAATCTGATCGAACAGCTCACTAATGCGCGTCGCCCACACGGCCGATTGCGACTCAAACAGTTGTTTCTTGTGCGCTTCGCTTTCTGCGTAGTGGCGAAGCATCTCACCCAGTTGCTGTACGTCGTCCATTGCGGTGTTCCTTTGATTGAAGCAGTGCTGCGGACTTAAAGAATGGCAGATGCGCGCTGACGGCGTACGACTAAAAGCGTGAGCGGTACTGGCTGGGGTATGGCGAGCGCCTGCTCGAGACCGCCGAACTGCATGCGCAGGCGGCGGTGACGTGCGCTTCAGGGAGTGACTCAGCCGGCCTTGGGCGAGCGACGCAGGCGCGCCATGCTCAAGGTATCCACCCAGACGCCGTCACGCACGGCGTAGTCGCGAAACAGGCCTTCGGTTTCGAAGCCGAACTTGCGATACAGCCCGATGGCGGATTCGTTATCGGCATACACCGAAAGCTCGAGCCGGTGCAGGTTCATCCAGTTGTCGGCGGTGTCCAGCGCCGCCGCCAGCAAGGTCGAACCGACGCCCTTGCCCTGCCACGCCACGGCAACGGCCATGCCGAGGTTGCCGGCATGGCTGCGACGGATCCGTGAAAACTGCTCCAGGCCAATGTTGCCGATGACCATTCCCTGATGCAGCGCCACCAGCTGCAAATGCCGTTCGTTGCCCGGAACCAGGCGTTGGCGCCAGACCTCGGTGGACTGAAACGGCATTTGCAGCACCTGGCGGGTAATGGCCGGGTCGTTGTAGAGCGCGGTAATGCCGTCGATGTGGGATTCGTTGAAGCGTTCGAGGGTAATGACAGAGTCGCTGGCGCTCATGGGTGATTCATCCTTGATACAGACATGGCCGCCTACTCTATAACGCATTCTTCCGCCATGGCGAGCCCCCCCTGTAGGAGCTGGCTTGCCAGCGAAGGCGGCCCCAAGCCTTGCACTGCCCATGCAGACGCCTTCGCCAGCAAGCCGGCGCCTACGGTTTCAAGCGCGTTCAGCTGTCGAACCACTCCCGCCGCTCTTCGAAGGTGTTGTGGATCAACTCGACGATCATCTGCACGCCGGCCTCATCCCGGGAATCGGCATTGACTGCCATCCACACCTGGCGCTGCATCGGTTGCCCGAACAATCCCGGCAATGCCACCAGTCCCCGGTCGAACCGGCTCATGTAGTGCGGCAGCAGGCCAATGCATGCGCTGCAGCGGATCATCTCCAGCATCAGTTCGTAGGAATGCAACTGCACCACCCCCGCCAGTCGCTGATCCACCACGCTGTTCCATGGCCGAAAATGCTCGACCTGACGATCATGTTGCCACTGCACCAGCATGAAATCGGCCAGGTCATCCAGGCTGTCCGGCCGAGCCGCAACCCGCGAGTAGCGCTTGGCAATGTGTGGCAGGTAATCGAGCCGCGCCAGCCCTTGGGGTTCGCGGGTGACAAAACTCGGACCTGGCAGCGGCGAATCGGTGCCGGCCAGCCACACCACTACGTCGGCACTGATGGCCTGCAGGGACAATTCGCTGTCCAGGGAAATGATGTCCAGACGTACGCTGGCGTTGCGGCGCAACAGCGAGACCAGGTCGCGGCCGAGAATGTCGTGCAGGATGGTTTCGGCCACTGCCAGGCGTATCACGGGCTGTTCGATCACCGGCAACTTGCGTTCGTGGGCCAAGGCCATCAATTGCGCCTGCAGTTGCTGCCCATCACTGCTTAAGGTCAGGGCACTGCCCTGGAATTTGAACAGCGTACGCTGCAGTTGAGCCTCTAGCTGCGCCAAGTGCTTGCGCAGCTGGGTCGACTTGACGTTGAGGGTGCGTGCGGCCTGCATGAAACAACCACAACGGGCGCTGACCATGAAATATTGCGCCACCTCGGGATCGATTCCGGCCGCCAGTTCCAGCCAGGATCGGGGTTTCGCGGTGAAGGTTCGGTATTCGGTAACGCTCTGGCGTCCTGTGGATTCTATGAATGACATCGATGACTCCCTGTCGATCTTATTGGTTTAATTCCGGTGTCATGAAATGCTTCGATCTCCTGTGGGAGCGAGCCGGCTCCCACAGGGCGAATGTGCCAAGGCTTATTGCTGGTCCTCCAGCACCTTGTTCAACACCGCACCATCGATGCTCAGCGTAGCGGTTTTGAGCATTCCTTCCAGGTAGGCCTTGGCAATTTGTTCCTGACGCTGGGCACGCAAGGCCTGGGTCAGGCGTTCGCGCAGTTCGTCCAGGGTCGCGACACGTGCCGGTTGCTGCTCGGTGAGTTTGATCACATGAAAACCCGCTGCGCTCTGTACCGGTTCCGACACGCCACCGACCTTGAGTCGCGAGACGGCGCCGCGCACTTCCGGCACCAGTTGCTGCAAAGGTTGCAGGCCGGTATCACCGCCCTTTTCGGCACTGGCGCGATCCTGGGAATACTGACTTGCCAGCGCGGCGAACTCGGCCGGTGTGGCTTGGGCCTTTTTGCTCAACTCCAGCGCCTGCTTGCGCGCGGCTTCAAGGCTCTGCGGATCGGCGACGCCGAGAAAAATCTGGCTGACCCGATACATCGGCGGCGTCATCCAGCCGGACTTGCCTGCGTCATAGGCCTGCTGCAATTGGGCTGCACTGGGGTAATCGGTCGGCACTTGACTGACCGACTGCAAGTAGTCGCGAAAGATGATTTGCTCGGTGGCCGCACGGGTTTGCTGCTCGACCTGCGGGCGGTGACGCCAACCTTGGGCATCGGCCTGTTCCAGCACCGCTTTTTCGGCCAGGCGTGAGCGAAGCCAACCTTCCAAAGCGCCGCGATCGGCCCGCAGTTGCTCCCGCGACTCGGGCGCTAACGTCGCCAGCAACGTTTTGAGCTCTTCGGGAGCGACGTGCTGATTGCCCAGTCGCGCCACCGCCGGTTCACTCGCCGCGAGCACCGATGATGGCGCCGGCTGTTGCGCCGCGACCGGATCGTTGCCCGTACGCAATCCCAGCGTGACGGCAACCACCAGCAAGGCCAGCGCACCTGCGCCGACCACTACCGTAGGTTTTTTCACAGGGCGGTCACCTCTTCGTCGGCGGTTTCATGCCGGGCCGGCAGTTGCGCTGCGTTCTGGCTGTATTCACGCAGATAGACGATGAACTCCTGAAGCAGGCGATCCCAGAGTTCAAGGTTGCCGCGCAGGTAATCGTCACTCACCCCGGCAGCCACCACCACATCCATTTCCATCACCAGAAATTCGCCCTGCACCGACAACCGGGCAAAACGTCGCGAGGCGTTCCACAGTTCCGCCAACCCGGCCGGCAATGCCCCCTGCACCCGCAAGGCGCAACTGAACGTGAAATCGACGTAGCTGCCCTGTTCCACGGCCGGGTTGCCGAAACGCACTGCGTAACCGATGCCCTGGCTGGCACTGAGCAACTGCACGATGCCGTTCTGTTCGGTCTGGTTGACCCGATACCCCGCGGTTTGCAGGACTTCGGTGAGCGATTGTGGCGAGACGTGGCTGATCAATTGAGTCATGTGCGGTTTTCCCTGATAGTCAGTGAGCGATCGCGGCCTGGGGCGCGTCGAATCGGGTCTTGTAGAGTGCGTCGCCAAAACCCTGGGCCAGTTCTTCGAACTTGACCCGGGCAGCCCCGGCGAACGGTTGGCGAATCTTCATCACCTCGGCGACGTCGATTTTTTCGTAGGCGGTGACAATGTCTTTGGCGATGCCATACATCTGTTGATTCTTTAGCGAACATTGCTGCATTTGTGCGTCACTTTCGGCCAATTGCGCCGCCAGTTTCGAACGCTCGGCTTCTTTGCCGCGGGCCATCACCAACAATTCCTCGTAGGCCTTCTTGAACTTGCCGAGCTGTTCGCTGCTGGCCGACGCTTGCGCCTGGGCCTGGCTTTGCAGGCTGTCGTGCTGACCGGCCAACTGTTCGGCGACGCCTCGGGCCTTGGCCAATTCGGCGGTCAGTTGCCTGATTTGCGCCTGGGCCGCCTTGGCCTGGCTTTCGGCCGCCATTTGCGCGGCACTGGCCTGAGCCTGCTGGCTTTGCAAGGCCTGCAGCTGCTGGGCAGTGCTGCGCAATTGAGTGCGCAGACGTTCTTCCATGCCTTCGGCATTCGCCCCTTGCGTCACCAGCACGCCCAAGGCAAACAGCATGATTTTTCTGTTCATGAAGCTCTCCCGGCGCCTTAGAAGCGCGTGTTGATTTCAAGCTGCAAGACATCGATGTCGAACGGCGCGCCGTACACCGCTTCGGAGTTCAGCCAGCGACCGCTGGCGACGACGTTCTTGGCCAGACCGTAATTGCCGCCCAGGAAATAGCCCTTGGCGTTGGTCCCGCCCAGATGGAACGACGAGTCGTTGAAGCCGTCAGGCAAGGCGTCTGGCTGGATGTACTTGTAGCCAGCGAACAGGTTCCAGTCGCCCTGCTTCTTCAGGTCCAGTTCGTTGCCCAGGGTGAACTGGACCATCCAGGCGTTGGCGCCACTTTCGATATTGCCGTCGCTGTCGAGGTTGTTGACGATCTGCCCGGCCGAGCGCTTGCGCATGTCACCCTCGTCGTACCCCAGGTTGTGCAGGTAGTTGGCCTGGCTGCGCAGTTTGAAGTTTTCTGGCAGGTCGGCATCCCACACCAGGTTCAGGTCCAGCAGGTTGAACTCCGAGGCCAGGCCGACGAACTGCGGTTGTGGGGTGGTGGCCGGGTTGAGCGGGTTGGGCGTGATGTCGCGCAGCAGGAATACGCTGTTGCCCTTTTGCATGAACGCCGAGCGGCTGCCATCGGTATCGCAGCCCGGTGCGCCGGCCCAGGGTTCGCAAGGGCTGGAGCGCTGGCCTTCGATATCGTCGAACCGGTAATAGGCCAACGCCCCCTTCACGCGGTTGCCGGGGTTGATCGCCCAATTGGCGCCGATCTGTGCGCCGTACAACCATTTGTTGTCGCTGTCTTCCTTGTCGAAGCCGTTGCTGGTGCTGGTGTCGTTGGTGTACTCCACCGGGAACGCGCCGACGGTGCCGAACAGACCCCAGTCGCGGCTGAGCTTGTGGTCGAAAATCGCCGCCACGCCATCGAAATTCAGGTCGTTGGAATAAAGCATGTCGGTGGACATGAACGGGTTGGCAATCCGGCCGCCGGTGAGGGTCAGCGTCTTGGACGGTTTCCAGGTCAGGTAACCCTGATCGAGCCAGATGTCTTTCTTGCCGAAACCTCCGCCGAGCGTCTGGGTGGTACTGACCGGGTTGTTGTCCGAACCGGTGCCGATGCGGATGCCGGCCGTCCACTCTGGTGAAATCAGCGCTTTCATGCCCAGCCGCGCCCGCAGGCGCAACAGGTTTTCGCGGTCTTCACGGGTGTTGAGCAACGGCGGCAGGTTGGTGCTGCTGTTGGGGTTCACGTCGTACGGGCCGTTGTTGTTGAGCTTGGCGAAGTCGACGATTTCGTTGCTGTTGGTGTCCGAGTAGAAACGCGACTCGTCACGCAGGCGGATATCGCCGTCGAAGCTGATGCGCGAGACCCAGTCCGGAAAGGTGTTGGGCTGGGCCCAGTTTTCCTGCTTGGCGGTGGACATGACTTCTGCCTTGACCTGGTCACGGATCTGATCGCGCACCGCCACCGGTACATATTGCACCCGCACATCACCGGGCGCGGCAGCCGGGCCGGCCGCCACCGCGTTGCCGGCACTGGCCGCCTGCTGCGCCTGCACGGCTTCGTGCTGGGCCTGGGCAATCAATGCTTCGGCCTTGTCCTGTTTCAGTACACCTTGCTCTACCAGCAAGCGGATCAGATTGATCGTGGCGTTTTCCGAGGGCGCAGGGGCTGCCCCTGCTTGTCCGACCAGGGTCGCAATGACCATGCCGACCGCCAGGGACAATCGATTCACGTTGGAAATCATCTGCACACAACTCCTTTTGGCAATACTTTAAATATTCGGTTAACCCGGACGCCGCCCTTGCAGGGACAGGCGCACAGGCAACGTCATGGAGGCCGGTGGCCGTTCGCTCAGGTGCGGGGCATTACGCAGCGCGGCGAGCACCTGGGTATCGACTTCGGGGTTACCGCTGGACTTGACCAGCTCAACCCGGGTGATCTCGCCGACGCTGCTCAGCAGACATCGGCCTGCAGCACAAAGGCCAGGTTGCGCAGGTCGGGGTTCTCCCGCAGCAGGCGCTGGAAGGTGAACGCCAGGAACTGGCCGTAGGTACCGTTACCCACACGCCCGCCCCCGGCACCGGCCATGCCACCGCCCTTGCCGGCACCGATGTTGAAGGCGTCGTTGCCGGACTGCGCGTCGCCGTCCATTCGCATCGGGTTGGCCAGGTCGTCCGCCGGACTGGGTGGTGCCTCTTCCTCGGGCTTGACCTCCTCCGGCTCCGGAGTCGGCTCGGGCTCGACCATTTTTTCTTCCACGGGGGGTTCCGGTTCCGGTGGTTTTTCCGGCGGCGGAGGTGGCGGTGGCGGCAACGGAATAATCGTCGGCACCTTGGGCGCTTCGCGGCGCACGCCGCTCATGACGTTGCCCACTGCCAGAGAAACCACGCGGCCACGCCGGCGATCAGCACCCCGGCGCCCCACTTCACAAAGCGCAGGGGTGAAGGCTTCATCGGCAACGGCTTGAAGGGTTGTTGTGCGGTCATGGTCAGCCCTGGCTCGGTTTGCCGGTGACGAGACCGACCTGGGACAGCTCGAGCCGACGCAGCAGGTCCAGCACCTCGATGACTTTCTGGTACTGCACCAGGGCGTCGCCGCGCACGATCACCGGGAAGTCGGGGTTCTGGGCTTTCTCGATGCGCAAGCGATCTTCAAGCTCGGCCAGGGTCACCGGATAGGCATCGAGGAACACCTGGCCGCCGTCGTTGACCGATATCGCCTTGGTCTTGGCTTCGGACAGCGACACCGAGGCACTGGCCTTGGGCAGGTTGATCTGGATGCCGGAGACCTGAGCGGTAGCCGTGAGGATGAACATCACCAGCACCACCATCAGCACGTCCACCAGGGGCGTGATGTTGATGCTGTCCACCGCGGCGTCTTCATCATCGTCGTGGGAGGCATTTACGGAAGCCATTGTCGGTGCTCCTCAGGCCGGTACGGACGGATGGGTGTGATTGCCACGGCGATGGGCCGCTTCACTGAACTGGCTCTCGCCGTGCGTCTCCGCCAGGCGGGTGATGAACTCATCGACGAACACGCGCATGTCGGCGCTGACTTCCTTGTTGCGGGTGATCAGCCGGTTGTAGCCAAACAGCGCCGGGATCGCGACGAACAGGCCCATGGCGGTGGCGAGCAACGCGGCGGCCATACCGGGGGCGATGGCGTTGATGTTGACGTCACCGGCCATGGCCGTGCCGAGGAACACCACCATGATCCCCAGCACCGTACCGAGCAGGCCAATGTACGGGCCGCCGGCGATGGCGTTGGAGAGGGTCGAGAGTTTGGCGCCGAGCGCCTGGTTTTCCCGGGTTCGCACACCGTCCATGGAGCAGCGGATGGCTTCGATGGTGGCGGCCGAGACCGACGTGGTGTCGGCGCCCTGCTCCCGGCGGGTGCGGATTTCCTTCACCGCCACCTGGTACAGGCGCCACAGGGACGAGTGCTGCAAGCGCTGGGCGAGGTCCCGATCGTCGGCAAACATCTCCAGACGGGTGCCGACCTTGGCGAACTGCTCGCGGAAGACTTCGTTGGCGGCACTGACGCGGCTGACCATGCGGTTTTTGCGGATCATGATGACCCACGACTGGAACATCATCAGCACCAGCACGACGATGATCACCCAGGCATCCATCGGCACCGCATTGAGCAGAAAACCAAGGCTGCCGAAGCCGTAGCCCGACTGCTCTTCATCGACACCGTAGGCCACCAGCTTCGTCTCGGCACCCTGGGCGCTGGCATCGGCCAGCAGTTGCGCGGCAGGTCGGGCGACCTTGGACAGGCGCAACTCATCCATCGCGCCGCTGAAAGGCAGATAAACGCTGGCAGTTTCGCTCGGCAGATCGGCGCCGATGGCCATGATCGAATTGAAGGCCGGCATGCCCACGGCGAGGCTCGAGGTTTCGCGACCGTTGACGTATAGCGCGGCCTTGCTGCCTTCGGCGGTCAGGGCCAGGTGCTGCCATTGGCCAGGGTTCAACGGTTGGGTAGACACGGCGCGCTGGCCGTCGATTTCCACGAACGGCACGCCTTGGTTCAAGCCCAGCAACAGACTGTTTGCACCTTCGCGGCGGCTGAGCACCAACTGTTCGCCATTGGCCTGGTCCAGACGCAACCAGGCACTGAAGGTGAACGCACTGCCGGCGTTATGTTGCAGCGACGGGCTGGCGGGCAGCAGCAAGGGTTGACCGGTCCATTGCAACGCTCGACCGATCACGCCGTCGATGCTCGTGCCGGTGGCGCTTTGCGCGGTGTTGCCGTAGGCCGTGGTGTCCCTGGGCGGCGTGCCGTTGGCACCGTCGAAATGGTAGAGCGCGGTGTAGTTCGGGTCGAAGGTCAACTGGCCGTTGCCGGTGGCCGGAGCTTTCTGGTGGCCGTAGTACATCCAGAAGTCCTGACGTTGGCCACCCTCGACTGTCGGTACATCGACCCAGATCAGTGCCATGCCCATCAGCGGGTCGAAGCTTTCGATCTGGTGGTTGAACACGGTCTTGTCATCGGCGGACACAAAGCGCAGGTCCGAGCCGTCTTCCTTGACCCCGTCGAAGGTGAAGTTGCCGGTGTGCAGGCGCACCAGTAGCGCCGTGCGACCCAGCGCCTCGTTGATGGCCGCGCCCTGAGGCGTGGTGTCGACCGACATCTGTTTACGGTAATGCCAATCGTCCTGCCACCAGGCATGGGCGGTGGCCGGGAGCAGGAAGCCCAGGCAGATCAGGAAAGCGGTGAATAAGCGTTGCATGAAAATTACTCCGTAGGTTCAGAACGTCGCTTGCAGGTTGAAATGCAGGCGCGATTCCTGTTTCGAGGTGTTCGGTCCTTCGAGCAGCGGGTAGCCCCAATCCAGGCTGCCGGAAAGCCATTTGCTCAAGCTCGCGCGGGTGCCCAGGCCAACACTGGCCAGGGCGTAGTCCGCGTCCTGATCGGGGAGCTCGTCACGCAGGTACAACTGGGCCCCTTCGGCGAAGGCATAGAAGCGCCATTCCTGGACGTAGCTGCCCAGGTACTTGGCGAGGGATGGCGTGCGCAATTCTTGAGAGAGCAAGTAACCGTCGTCACCGGTGCGCTCGGCCACCAGGTAGCCGCGCACCGAGGTTGCACGCCGGCGGAAAATTGCTCGTTGGAGACCAGCGGCCCGGACGCCAGCTGGAACGCGGCTTTGGTCGCGGTCTGCCAGTCACTGTCGAAGGAGTAGGTAAAATTGGTGTCGCCCTTGAGCACGGCAAAACTGGGGCTGGCGCGATAGCGTTTGTAGTCGAAGTCTTCGTCGGAGCTGCCGTATCCCAGGAAACTGCGCGTGCCGGCCACCAGGCTCAGGCCCAGGCCCAACTGCGAGCTTTCGGTGTAGCGAAAGCCGTTGTAGGCGAAGGTGAACGGCGCGTACTTGAGCGGCACCTTGTCGCTGTCGCCGCCGAGTTCGAGTTGCTCGTCGAAGTCCTTGAAGTCGATCCCTGCCGACAGCGAATTCGACCAGTTGCCACTGGATGGCAGCGTGTAGATCGCCGATACGCCGTAGGAGTGGCCCTTGCCCAGGACATTGCTGCCGCCGATGGTCGCCACGTTGCTGTCGGACTGATAACCAGAGAACTGCGCACTCCAGCGCTCGCTGAGCGGCGCGATGTAGGAACCGGACCAGACCTTGGCATTAGACGTATCTTGCGGCGCGGTGAAGAAGGTCAGCGAAACGCTGTGCCCCAATTGCCACAAGTTGTTGTAGCCGAGGCTGGCGACGCTGCGCAGCTTCTCGGTGTCGGCGCTGTAGTCGTTGTTCAGGCCGAGGCTGGCCTGCCAGGGATTCTGGTCTTCGACCTGCAAGTCCACGTCCATCGTGCCGGGTCGCTGGCCTTCGCGTACCAAGGGCATCACCTGCCGACCCGGGGTCTTGTTGAGGTGCGCCAGTTCGGTCTGGACCTTGGCAAAGTCCGGCACTTCGCCTTCCTTCAGCGCCGGCACGTCTTCACGGATTGCTACCGGTGAGTAATGCTTGGCGCCGACCACGCGCACCCGGCCGACCCTGGTTTCACTGACTTGCAGATAGACGATGCCTTCCTCGACTTGCTGCTCCGGCAACTCGACGAACACCGATTGATAACCTTGGGCTTGATAGACTTTCTGCAAGGCATCCCGGGCGCCTTCGATATCGCCCAATGTTTTTTGCGGACCGAGAAACGGGTACACCGCTTCTTCGATCGCATGGGCATCGAGCACGGTATTGCCGCGCACGAAGTACTCGTTGACGTCCACCAGCCTGGCCGGTGCCGCCGATTCAGCGCTCTCCGCTGCCCACGCCGGCTGTACGCCCGCCGTCACCAGCAGCCAGCCCCACAGCGCCAGCCGTGACTTGAAAAAATAGTCCACACCACCCCCTGAATTCGAAATACCGGTAACTGTCTGCGCTGCGGCAGGCTGGCTTGATGGCCCTGCTCCCGGCGTCCCGCCATCGGCTGGAAAAGTGGCCTTTTCGACCGCCTCAAGCACGTCACATAGGCATGACCGGGCTGGCGATGTGCTACCGAACTTTTGTCATGAAAGCTTCATTCAACGCGCGGGGGTGAGGGTTGAAATGACACTGGTCGGGACAATGGAAAACCTGTGGGAGCGAGCTTGCTCGCGATGAGGCCCTCAGATTCAAGATTAATGTCGACAGATCGGCCGCCATCGCGAGCAAGCTCGCTCCCACAGGGTCTTGTGTGAATTTCAGGGAAAAAAAAGGCGGCCCGAAGGCCGCCCTCATCGCTCTACACAGGTTTTACAACGTCAGGTTGCCCCGCTCCTCTTGCGTCAACTGCCCACGCGCACGCTCATCCAGAGTACCGGCGCCCAACACCTGCACCGGGCTGTTCGGGTTGTATACCGGCGTTGGCGCTTGACTCGCGCCATCACGGGTCGGTGCCTGTTGTTCAGCGCCGAAACTCAACACCTGCACGGTGAACACCGAGGCCTGGTTATGTCGCGCCGCGGCCTGCTGTTGACGCGACATATCCTCGGCCGCCTGAGTAGCGGACGTCGCGGCCGAACTGGCCGAAGTGATCGCACCGGTGTTCACCGACGCCGTCACCGGTATCCCAGACGACTTGCCCTGCACCTGGATGTTCGCCGCGTTGACCACCCGCAAGGCGATGATGTTGATGTTGCCCGACACCCGAATCCCCGCCTCGCCCGCATCGATCGTACCCAGCGGCGCGATCAGATCGATATCCCCCGGTGGCACCTCGGCAATCGGATTGAGGGTGGCGATACCGGCGCCGGTGCTTGGCACCGTCGGCGACAATGTCACGTTGCCCCAGGTGTCGTAGACACGCTTGGGCGGCGTGAACACCACGGTGGTTTTCGAACCCCGGCCGGCGTTGATGTCGCCTTCGGCCGACCAGCCGAGAATGCCGCCGCCGAACGTGGTCATCACCCGGCTCTGCCCCAACAGAATACTGCCCTGGGAATACAGCTGGATATTGCCCTCGCCCTGAGTGACGACGCCGGAGGTGGACGGCGGCGCCGCACCTTCGACGCCGAACACCTGTCCCCCACCGGGGGTGAGCATCTGGATGTCGCCACCAAACAGCGTCTTGACACCCGCGCCACCGTACAACGTGATGTCGCCGTCGTAGCGCAGGGTATTGCCCGCCACATCGGTAGTCGGGAACAGCGCGGCAATCGCGTTGCGGCCACGCAGATAACTGCCCTGACGCGGACCGCCCTCGTCGGCGTATTCCATGCCCCCGGCACGCAACTCGGCGAAGTACACCTGGCGCGCGAATACCGCTTGCTCAGCACTCGGCAGTGCGGCATACAACGCCCGGGCCTGCTCTTCGTTGCCGTTGAAGCCGTAGCCCAGGGTCAGCCAGGCGCGCAGTTCTTCATCGTAGGTCTTGACCACCTTGCCCGGTTGCGCTGCCAGTGGCGAGCCGCTGACGGCTTGATTTTTCGGGTCCAGGTAACGGGCGATGAAGTGCGAATAATCCAGACCTTCGGCCCCTACGCCCGCCTGCAACACCAGGCTTGCACCCGGACGATTATCACCCGCGCGAACCGGCCCGATGCTGGTGATGCTGGCGCGGTTTTCCATCTGGATGTTGCGTCCGGCGGTGATCTCCAGGGTGCCGGGGCCAGCGACGTCGAAGCTGCTGTAGATGATGTCGCGGCCGGCGGAGACGCGGGATACGTCGTTTGCGTTGTTGTGGATGAACAGGTTGCCGGTGGCGGTGATGGTGCCATTACCCATAGCATTTCCGAATACTTGCACTGGCTGGCCCAGGTACGTTCCCGAGGCAACGATATCGCGACCCGCTGACATCCATACCGGCCCGGCCCCTTCGTACCAGGTGCGTTGCGAAAGCGCGAAACTCAAGGTCTCGCCGGTACGAACACCGACCAGGTCGCCCGTTAGTGCGTAGAAACGCGCCGGCCCCTGCGTACCCATCAATCCTGAATAGCTGTCAGGGCCGAAGGCAAACAGTGGATAACGCTTGTTGTCCTCGGCCACCATCCCGTCGGCACCGCTGTTGGACATCAAATTTATGATCCTTGTGCCCGAGTAGGTGTAGCCATTGAAAGCTGGAGCGAATGGCGTGGTGATAGAAAGCGGGCTCGCACCCGACTGATTGATGGAATAGCCACCCGCGTAGATGGAATCACCTGCCAGCAATTCAAGCTGCCCGGCATTCGACGGTGCCAACAGCAACGAATAAGACGTACCCGGGAAGTTGTCCCCACCACCGTAATATCCAGCGGATGAACCGACGTAGATAGAACCTTGTCCGGCTACCGCGCGCAGGATTGACGGCATTACGAAGCGGTTATCCGTCGGCGAGGTATTACTGCCTCCCGGGATAACCGTGTTGACGTTCTCTGCCATCAACGTACTCGGAGTGAGGTTACCGCCCGCCGAAAACAGATCGATTGCCGTGTGATCCGTCCATAACGAGAACCCTGTCATACCACCCCCCGCATGCACCACACCATCAGGCGTCGTGAATGGCGTGGAGTTCTGCAACACCACCCGGCCAGGGTCCGCGGCGCCGCCCAGCACCAGATCACCGCGGGTATTGAGGCGCATGCCCGAATCTCCAGGGATCAACACCAGACCACCGCTGGCACTACTGGTGGTGGCAGTGAACGGATCGTAGCCTCGGGTTTCACGCTGGTCCTGAAATCCGGAGAAGTAGCCATACTGCAACTTGACCCCGCCCGCCGCGGACGCCGTCAGTTGTGCATCCCCCCGCAGGTTAATCAGCGCTCCCTGCAAATCGTGTTGTGGTGTGCCGTACCCCGACGTGCCTGCCCTGGCCGCCAGTGAGGGGTTGAGTGTGCCGCCTACGCGGATGTCGATGTCGCCACCGCCGGTCAATTGCACGCTACCGTCGCTGCCCACACGCCCGGTACTGCCAACGGCTACGATCAGGCCCTGGCTTCGCGGGTATTGATTTCTGGTGAAACCGTCTCCCATCGGCCTGAGCATGCCACCGTCCCCTCCTGCACGCAGGCTGATGTTACCGCCCCCCAACGTGCCGAACCCGGTGAACCCCACCAGAAAAGGTGCGGGATCTTTATCCGCTGCAAGAAAGGGTTGGCTGGCGTAGCTACCAAAATTGATCCACCACGCCGTCGGTACGTCGTTGTTGCCAGTACCCTGACGCCATAGCCAGTTACCCACGGCAACGCTGGGAACTTGCTCGCGTGTCATCCCTAAGGTTGTGGTGTTGCGTCCAACAGCATCACCGGAAACAGAACCGCCCGCGTTGATCGTCAGGTTACCGCCCATCTGCGGGAACCAGGCCTGATACAGGCTATCGCTGCCGCCATCGACCCATTTTTCATAGTCGCTGCCGGCATTGCCCAGTACCGAGCCATCGTCCGCCACTCGCCCGCGAGCCTGGTTATAACGAGGATCGATATTGCTGGACTGAGTGCCGGCGGTGTACACGCCGAAAGGTGAATCCATGCTCAGGTTGCCGGCGGCCATCAGGTCCAGATCGCCGGTGCCGGTTCGCAGTACGCTGAACATTTGAGTGTGGGCGTTGACGGCGGTGCCTGGTTTGCTTTCAAGGCAAAGCGACGGATCAATATCAACGCACCAAAACATATCATCGGCGCTAATGGGTGAGTAATCGGGATATCCCATGTAATTGCCAGGCGCCCAAGTCCATTGAGCCATCGGTGCACACGCTGTAGCGTCAATGTCGCAAATAACCAGATACTCATCAGGGACAGGCTCGTACGGAGCAAACCCATAAACGTTGTCCACACTCCATACCAGCTTCGCGGCCGTTTCGATCACTTTGAGACCGTAGTGAGTATCGGCCAGTCGCAAGTTACCCTCAGTGGTGACGGGCTTCACCGCTCGATTGTCAGCCGCATCCAGATCCGCCCCCGCTACCACTCGCATCGACCAGGACGCACTGCCCGATGGCAACATGCTCGCCACCGCCCAATTGCGCCCTTGCTGGGTGCCGCTCAGTGGGCGCAAGTCGATATACGCCGTACCATCCGCCAGCTTCACATCCGTCATGGATGGAATCAGCGAACCACGCAAAAGTGCCAGCGAACCGCTGAGCTTCACGCCCACCGTTGCGTTGTCGAAAAACGTACCCGGCAGTGGCACGCCTTTGGGCCACTGCATGCCTTGCATCGCGGTGGTCTTGTTCAGCCGCGTACCCGCGCCAAGAAGGCTGCCCGCTGGCAAGGTGACGTCGGCCCCCAGCAATGTGCCGGCGGCGTACAACAGATTACCCGTCGCGTCATGCACCGCCCCCGCCAATACCGTGCCGGCACTGAGCGTGTACGTCTCGGCCAGCACGCCCTGAGTTGGCAACAGCGTGCCACTGACCAGTGTCGCGGCCTGGATCGGCAAGTCGTAATTCAAGGTGGCGCCGATGGGGTATTGGGTACCGTCAGCGAGGGTCACACCCGCGCCTGGCACAATGAGGTCACCGCCAAACGGCTGCACACCCGACACCAATTTCCAGCCGGTGTCATCCACGGTTTCCGGTGGTGGTGCAAAACCGTCGTTGATGCTGCCGTAGATATCCAGATTGCCGCCGGCACGGATCACCAGGCTGCCGGACTCGCCGGAACCGTAGACCGAAGTCTTCTGGGTGTGCGGGTTGAGACTGGCGTAGCGGTAGCCGGACAAGTCCAGATCGCCTTGCACGACCAGATCGCCGTCAGCGGTTTTGCTGGCAATTTCCACACCGGGGCGCAGGTGGAAGACGTCGGCGTAGGTGGCGTTGTTCAGACCGGCCAGTTTGCGTTGCAGCAAATCGGTGTTGGCCAGGGCCGCATTGATGAAGGCGTTGCTGTCGAGGTGAATGCCGTCCAGATAAGCCTGATCGATGACCTGATACGGACGACCGCTGGCCGCCGGGTCGGTGCCGTCGGCGGCATCGATGTAGTGTCGCGTGGCGTTGAGCCCAATGGAGCGTGCGCCCTGGATGTTCAGCGCGCCACTGGCATCGATGGCGATGTCACCGGTGCCAATGCGCGGGGCATTCAGTTCCAGCGTGCCGCGCAAATGACCGTCATGCTGACCCGGCAAACTGCCAACGTCGACGTCCGTGCCATGCCGCAAATCGATCCGCGTGCCGGAAGCCAGCGTCAGCATGCCATCGCCGGAATTGAGTTCGACCATGGTGCGGTTCGGTGCGTCGATGATCTTGCCGTAACTGTCGAGCCGCAGCATGCGGCCATGGGCATCGAGCGCCGCGCTGCCGGCCACGGTCAGGCCGTTTTTGCCCGACAGGCGAATGCTGCCGACCCGCTCGCCGCTGGCGTCGATCAGGCCAACGACGGTGAGGCTGCCGTTGTCCACCGAGACATTGACTTCACCGGCCTTGAGCCCGTCGCCGATCACCAGGTTGCCCTGCTTGAGCTGGAAGCTGCGACTGCCGAACACCTGCCCGGCGTTCAAACGCTGGTTGAGCGCGGCGAATTCCCCGTTCAGATCACCGCTGGCGCCCAGGTGCTGCGCACGGATGTCCACACCGCCCGCCTTGTACGGCACCCAGGTGCCGCCGGCGTCGTAATAGCCGCTGCTACTGCCGAGGATTTCCCCCTGCAGATCCACCACCCCGGCGCCCGCCGCCAATGCCACGGCACTCAGGTTACCGGCCTGGTTGTTGACTGCCGACAGGTCGATGCGCGAGCCGGCGGCCTGGCGGATATTGCCGTTGCTGCTGTACAGGGCCACGTCGCCGCCCCAGCTATATTTCTTCACATCGTTGAACGGCAGCGTGCGCCCGGCCACGTCCAGATAAGCGCCACTGGTCAGGTTCACATCATTTTCGGCCTTGACCGCCAGTTTGCCGCTGGCCAGCGCGATGCGACCGTCCAGCACCACGTTGCGTGCTACGAGATTCAATTCCGCGCCCAGGGCATCGGCAACGGCAGTGCGATCGCCGGTTGGCGACGTCAGGGTCAGGGTGTTGCCCGCTTTGAGCAGGTTGACCGAACCGCCTTCGCCGCTGAGCAACGGCGTGCGCAGGTTGAGGTTGCCGCCGCTATAGGCATACCCCTTGACCGGGTCGTAAGCGCCTTGCTGTTCGTAAACCGCCAGGCTGCCCTTGTGGTTAGCGGTGATGCGTTCGCTGGCATTGAGGTTGACGTTGGCAAAACCCAGGGCCAAACGGTTGTTCTGATCCAGGCCATTGGGTTGTGGATTCGGACCGTAACCGACTCGATGCGTTGCGCCTGAATATCCAGCGTTCCATGGCCAGTGCCTGCGCCGCCGTTGACGACTGCGCCCGGGTTCTGGGTTGCGCCGTTCCAGATCAGGTTCTTAGTGCGAATGGTCGCCACATCATTGCTATCGCCCAAGCCATAGATGGCGGGCGACACCAGGACCAGGTTTTCCAGACGGCTCTTGCCGGTCTGTGGGTCCAGGGTGTCGAGGGTGACGCTGCCGATGAAGTTGAATGAATCACGGGTGGTCAGGCTCAGGGTTTCCAGCGCTGGCGCACCGAACTGTGTGTCACCGCGCAAAAGCCGATCGAGGACGTTCTGGTTCAGGGTCAGACCGGCAGGCAACCGGCTGCCCGCCGCTGCAAGTGCTTCGGCGCTACCGGCATTCACCGCACCGACGGCCAGTGTCAGGTGCCTGGTGCCGAAGCGTACCGCTTCACCGAGCTCAAACTGGTTGTCGGTGGCCGCGCTAATGCTGCCGTTGGAATAGAGCAATGAAGGGTTGATGCAACCCCGGTCCGGACAGGTACCGATCCGAATGCTACCGGCGCCCTCCATACCTGAGGGGGCCTCCGGCGCCAGCGTATTGGTCCAGCCGTTGGATACCATCAACAGGCTGGCTTTCCCAGGCTGATAGATGAAACCCGCCGTGGAGTCGTATGCCACATTACCGCGACCGAGGGTGTTGATGCCCGCCCCCGCCTCGACGGTGATGCCCTCAGCGATGCCGGAGGTCCACAGGGCAACTTCAGGTGCCGAGAGCATCGCCCCCTCACGCAGGGTAATGCTCTTGGCATCGCCTCTGAATTGAATGAAGTTGCCGCCCATGTCGTATTGCACATAGGGCGTTGCACCGATGGTCAAGCGACCGGCGCCTAGATTATTGAGGTCGTCGGCATGCAATGAAATGCCACCAACCCCCTGAATACTGGAGGCCCCGGCCCCGAGAATCTCAATAGTCGTCGAGCCCTTCACCACGGCGGTACCCAGCACACCGCCCTCGGCGGCTGCGAACAACGCCTTACCGTCGAAATCCAGGGCAATATCGCGCTCGCTTGGCTTCAACCAGAGCGTCAGCGATTTACCGTCCAGGGACGTCTGCCCCCGTGGCACGCTGCGACGCGACGCGTCACTTTGGACGAATTGGTTGTAACTGGTTTCGTTGTACTGAGAATAGCGGCGCAGCACATCCGCCGAGGTCAGGATGACCTGGCTGGCGAGGCTGTCCCGCAGCCCGGTATTGGCAATCGACATCTGCCCGGCACTGGTCCAGGAGCCATTGCGCATTTTCAGCGCGCCACTGGCTGCGCTGGCCGTTGCCTGACCATTGACTTCAACCCGGAAGGCGCCGGGCAGCAGAGCAAAAGTCGAAGGCAACAGCGTGTAAGTACCGGCCGCCAGACCCGGCACACCGGCGCCGATGGTGATCTGCTGACCAATGCGTGGGTCGCTGGCCCCCACCTCGCCGAGCATCGGTGCATAGTTGCTTTGGTTGCCCGGGACGATGGCGTACACCGGATTGGTAGCCAGGCCCGGCAGGCTGAATGTGCCATCGGCGGCATTGCGCACCAGTGGATTGAGACGCGCATCGGTTGAACCGCCACGCCCGGAGACAAAGCCGACACCGCGCAAGTCACCCCCGCCTGACAGGTCGATCAGCGAGCCCGCTTGCGCGTTGACGTACTGCCCCATCAGCACCACACCGGTCATTTCGTTGGCAATCCCTTGCAAAATCACGGACTGACCGTTGTAGCGATAGTCTGTGCCATCGGTTGTGCCGCCATAAGGCATGACCAGGCCCGCACCACTGACCGACGTCACGCTACCCGGCAACACATTAACTGCCCGGGTGCTGCCATAAAAATCAGAGCCCAAGCTGATCAAGCCCAATGGCGCACGGACGACCCCGCCCTGCTCGATGTTGCCTCCTGTAAATGCCAGCCTGCCAAACACCGAATAAGGCAGCGCTGCCGGCACCGATCCGTTGCTGCTGATCGTTAACGTACGATCGAGGTCCATGGAACCCTGGCCCTGATAACCGAAGCGCACTTCCGACCAGACCCTCGTGCCCGGATAGATCTGGGCTGCGCGCAGGTGCAGGTCGCCCGCAGTCCACACAGAGGAACCTGCTTGCAGGTCCGGCTTACCCAGGAATCGCATGTCACCGTGACTGTCGAGGGTTACCCGATCAAAACTACGGCGACTGACGGGCATGTCCGGCCCGGAGAGTTGCTTGATCACTCCCGCCGTGCCAAACGACAGGTTGTTACCCAGGTCAAGCAGATCGGCGGTGGCGCTGAATTGTGCAGACGCCACCCGGTCCGTCGGATTGTTCATCACTCTTGGACGAATACCGACTTGTTCGTCGTAGAAACCCGGGCCGGACAGGCGCATATAGGATGCCGCCAGATTGATGCGCGCGGCGTCTTTGGAACTTTCGGCCAACGATAACGAACCGGCGTAGAGGCTCAAGCTCTGGTTCATGTGCAGGTCGACATCACCGTCGAACGTGATGAAACCATTGCTGAACAGGCTCAGGCTGTCAAAACTGCCGCTCATCAGCTTGTCCGCGCTCAATCGGGCGGCACCATAGCGAAGGGCTCCGGCAGACTCGCCCGGCTGCAGTTCAGCGGGTAAAAGTTCACCGGCAGGCCCTTGGCCAATGATCATTTCCCTGGGCGAGCGTACGTCGTTGCCTATCTGGTCACCGCGATAGGCCGGCGTATCAAGGACAATTTCCAGACGTCCACCGGCTGCGCCGCTCCCCCCCGCTGCGGCGTGCAGGTCGCCCTCGATAAACAAGCCGCTGTACGAACTCAAGGTAATTCGTCCGCCATCCCTGGCGACGCGAGTCTGCCCGGTTCCGGGAATATCCAGCACGGCTTCGGCGCCTGAAGCCTCCAGGCGTGCTCCGGGCCGTACGATCACAAAGGCATCGGCCGACGTCGCAGTGGCCGCCTTGGCGTCGATTTCGCCGCCAATGATGATGCTGCCACCCTTGCCCACCTGACCGTAGACCCGGCCCTGGGCATCGACCGCTGTGTTGGCACGCCCGGCGACATCCAGCACCGCGTGATCACCGATCCAGATCGAACGTGCGTGGGCCTTGGGATCGGCAAGCTGCGAAGCGTCGGCAGCAGCGTACTGTTGCTGACGAATGTCGATGGTACCGCCCCAGGCGTTGAGTTCACCGTCAACGGTGATCTGGCCGGCACTGCGCAGGTTAATGCGTTGACCGGGGTCGACACTGATGCGCGAGCCCTGGCCGATGGTCAAGGAACTGTTGGCCGGGTCTACCTGGTTGACTTGGCTGGTGCCCGCTTGCAGTGACAGGCTCGCGGCTGCGCGTTGGGTCAACACGCCCTTGACCGGGTCCTCCTGGAACAGGGTGGGTGTCCACACCTGCAGCGCGTTCACCGGGTCGACGCCGCCGGGTTGGTCCGCTGCCGAGGCGGCGAAGCGGTAAACCGGCATCGACACGTCGACAACCGCATCTTTTGCCACTTGCAGCGTCGTCAAGCCAATGACGTTGTAGGCGGAGAAACCCTTGTTAAACGTGTCCGCTGCCAGTTGCAGGGTGTGATCGGCAACAGGACCGTCGGCCGCGCCGATCAGCACCTTGTTGGCCTGGATCTTCAGCGTGCCGCCGCCCGTGACGCCATAACCGCGCACTTGGCCGTCCATCACCAGTTGCGATTGACCCGGCACGCGCTCCGCGCTGGACTCGAGGGTAACGTCGCCGCCCTTGCCGCCACGGGTCTTGCCATTGGCCAGCACAGCGCCGCGGGACGACACGTCGATAACACTGCCACTGGCCAGGGTGATATCGCCGGTACTGCGGATCGACACCACGCCACCGTTTAGCCAGGCCGGGCTGTTGACGTCGGTCGGGTCGTTACGCAAGTTGGCCCAGACGCCACGGGTATCCAGGTGCACGCCTTGGTCTACGGTCACCCGCGACGGCGGCAGGCTGGCTACCGCCAGACCAGTACCCAGATTCAGGCTACCGGCGCGCGCGACAAGGTCGGCCTTGACTTGCACATCCTGGCCGAACAGGGAGATGTCGCCACCCGTATCGACGGTCACGGTTTCATTGACTTCAACCTGGTCCCTGGCCGCCACTTTCAACGCGCCAAGTCGGAAACCATTGAGCATATCGGTATCAAGAAACAGCTTGCCCTTGCGGGTATCGGACACCGCGCCAACCAGTCCCAGGTCATTGCCATCGGCGGGACGCTCGCCACCGATCTGCACCTGATCAAGCATGGCGAGGTGCTGATACACCAGGCCGTTGGTAGCGGCCGACCAGCTTGGTTCATAACTGCCGACGATCAACTGCGCCCGACGCGCCCTGGCAGTCTGCGCCTGGTCATAACCATCGAGCCCCGCGCGAGGTGCCTGGATCTGGCGTTCGCCCTGGAACACTTCGCCCACCAACTGGCCATCGAGCACCGCGTTATGGGTAGCGATCACCAGTTGCCCGGCATCGCGGCCGATGGTGTAGCCGGACTCGGCACGCCTGCTCGGAGCGATCAATGGGTTGAAGAAGTAGTTGGTCTGGCCCCAGCGTTCGCTGTGGTCCTCAAAACCCTGGTAGAGGCCCGTGTAGAGAATGTCCCCCGGCGCCCGCGACACGTCATACAAGCGCCCATCCGCGCCACGCAACCAGCTCTGGCGGATGAAACCGCTCTGTACATCCAGGGTGCCGCCGGACAGGTTGATCAACGAGCCCTTCTCGGTGACCACATCGTTGCCGCTGAAATTCACCGCGCCGCCCTGGGCCATCCACTCGCCGATGCTGTGACCCTGAGTGCCGAGGTAGCCGCCCACTTCCAACAGGCCACCCGCGGTGTACCAGCGATCGGTGGCATAGCCATGGGTGCCGGCGGGCACGAAGATCAACTCGCGCTCATCGACCCACATGTCATTGTTGTTGAGCGCGCCGCTCTCGCGGTTGCCCGATGAATCGCGCTGCTCGTTGCCCTGCACGTTGATCTTGATGTTGTTTGCTTCCATCGCCACTTTGACGCCGAGTGCCCCCGACACATCGATCAGCGCGCCGTTGCGCACCAGGCTGCGCTGCCCCGCCGCCACCGCGACCTGCCCCCCGGTGGCGAGGGTGACCGAACCGCTCTGAAACTCGACGGTGCCGCCGCTGCCGATGTCGATGCGCGACTGGTCACTGCGGATACGGTTGTTGCCATTCACCCCGGTCAGCGCGGCAGTGTGCTGGCTGTCCAGCGCGGTGAGGTCGCTGCTGTCGAGCAGGATCGCGCTGACGCCGTTCTGCCCGAGGGTAACGCTGCCCGTGGTGTCCGTGGCCGGGTTGAGCAAATGGAGGGTGCCACGGGTCGATACCGAGGTACTGGCCAGCAACACGCCGTTTTGCAGCACCTCATGGCCGGTCATCGTTATGTCGCCGGTGGAGGACTGGATCAAGCCTGTGTTGCTGACCTTGCCGGAACCCTCGACCTTGAACCCCGGAATCACTTCGCTACCAAAGGTGGTGGAAAAACCGTTGCCTTCGGTGCCAGAACCCTTGCGAATGTAGAAACGGTCACCGGCGCCGAGCACGGTCTGGCCCTTGGCGGTGCTGATGGAACCGGCGTTTTCCACTTCGTTGCCGAGCAGCAGAACGTCGCCACCGGAGTCGGTCGAAAGCGTCGGTTGATGGGTTTCGATCCGCGCACCGCGCTCCACCAGCACGTCGCCGGCGGCATCGGTAAAGGTCGGCTGGCTGCCGGTGCTGTCGTAGTACAGGCCACGTTCGCGGAATTGGGTATCGCTGATATGCGTCGCAGCCGCCACCAGGTTGCGCACGTTGACCTGGCTGGTGCCGCTGAACACGATGCCGTTGCGGTTGATCAGCATCACCGTGCCGTCGCCCTTGATCTGGCCCTGGATCTGGCTTGGCCGCGCGCTCGGGTCGTTGACGCGGTTGAGTGCCGCCCAGTTCGATTGCTGGGCGAACTCCACGGTGGTGTTGCGCCCGACGTTGAAGGTTTCCCAGTTGAGAATAGCCTTGTCGGCGGTCTGCTCGATCTTCACCGTGGTCTTGCCATCGGCCTGGGACTGTTGCGGCCCCTTGGCGTTCTGCCAGCCCTGGGTCAGGCCGGTATCGACCTTCAAGCCACCCTCGCCCATGCCGTCCGGCACGAACTGCACGGTGGCGAACGCCGCTGCCCGCCCGGCCGCCTGTGCGGCCTGTTGCGCGGCGATGGCGGCCACGGTGTTGTTCAGCGTCTGCACCGAGCGCTCCAGTTGCTGCCGGGCGCGCTGCTGCTGCGCCAGCGGCGGTGTCATGCCCGGCAAGCCGCCACCCGG
>NZ_MULM01000113.1:0-32706 GCF_002029345.1 Pseudomonas sp. VI4.1 | reverse complement strand
CGCGATGGACGTAAACGATAACGCGTTTTTTCTGAATAAACGCGGCGTCCTTGAAACCATCGCGAGCAAGCTTGCTCCTACAGGCAGGCGCGTAGACTTCAGAGCCCCGCCAATTCCCGCAGATTCGCCAGCGTCTGCGCATCGAGCTGGATGCCATCGGTAGCGGCCTTGGCCCGCTGCTGGTGGCGCCGGTCCCCCGGCAAACGCTTGAGCCCCACTCCGTGCATTTGCCGCACGAGTTCCTGGCTGCGCTCGGCAAAGCTCTGTCCGGCGGCCTTGCTCGGATCGATGACGATCAGCAACTGGCCGGTCCAGGGCGTCCTGCACCCGGATGGTTCGACCAATCGAACTCGAAGGAAAAATTACCCCCGGTCAACGCCGCCGCCAACAGCTCCACCATCATCGATAGCGCCGAACCCTTGTGGCCGCCGAACGGCAGCAGCGCGCCCCCTTCCAGAATCGCTTTGGGATCCTGGGTCGGCTGGCCGAGGCTGTCCACACCCATGCCCACGGGCAACCGTTCGCCCTTGCGGGCGGCAATCTGCACGTCGCCATGGGCAATGGCGCTGGTGGCCAGGTCAAAGACAATCGGCGCGCCACCGGCCTGCGGCGCGGCGAAGGCAATCGGGTTGGTGCCGAACAGCGGACGGTCGGCACCGTGAGGCACCACGCAAGTCATGCTGTTGACCACACTCAGCGCCACCAGCCCTTCATAGGCGAAGGGCTCGACATCCGGCCACAAGGCAGCGAAATGGTGGGAGTTACGAATCGCCAGCACCGCAATGCCGGCACTGCGGGCCTTTTCCACCAGCAATGCACGGGCCGCCGCCAGCGCCGGTTGGGCGAAACCGTTGCCGGCGTCGACCCGCACGAAACCCGAGGCCACATCCTCGACCACCGGCACGGCCTGGCCATTGACCCAACCGCTCTGCATCGTCGACACGTAACCGGGAATGCGGAACACGCCATGGCTGTGGGCGCCATCGCGTTCGGCGCCGGCGCAGTTTTGCGCCAGTACCCGAGCGACGTCGGCCGACGTACCGTGACGCAGGAAGATCTTCTCAAGCAAGCCCGTCAGCGCATCGAAGGACAGGTTTTGCGAGACAGCAGTAGACACTTGATCGTGTGGCGCAGACATCTGAAGCTCCAGACTAATTATTGGAGGGGGCAACAGCGTACGAGGGTTATGCAAACCGATTAACAACGCGACCCGAGCCGGCTGTCAATCTTTCGATTGAATGCCGCTCAATCGGCTCAATGTAGCTGACCCGGCACCGAACGGCGCGATAACTATTTACCACCTTGCCCGCGCGGGTATCACCTAGCTTGGAGGTTCAATCATTACTCGCCGATGTGGCGATCGATCGAGACCTCCATGACTTCACCATTGTTTTTTCCGCAAGTGCTCAATGAGCCGGGTTTACACCAGGAACTCGGAAAAACCCACTCCCTGTCAGACAAGGACTTTACCTGGCTCAGCCATATCGAGCTGGCGAGCGATGAACGGCGACAAGCGCAAACACCCCCCATGTCTGCCGAAAAACTGCTGGCGAAGGTTAAGGACAAGGTGGCGGTGCCCTTGGCTGGATGTTTCATGCTGTCGTCCACGCCCGACGACGCAGGTGCGATACTGTATACACCTTACGGCGGGATCGAGAAGTTCGACGACGTCGATTCACTCGCCGCAGAGCTGATTCTGAGGCTGACCAGAGCGTCCGAGCGCGACGAACTGTTGCGTTTTGTCTCGATAGCTCAACGCATCGAGCTGGAAGGCGAAACAATCACCGAGGTCGCTCACGAAATCATCAAGGGCGAAGTGTTCGAGGACCAGAAAAATGTCATCCAGAACAATCTGCAACAGAATGCACAGCGGTTGCTGGAGGAGTTAATACAACTGCCGGCGTTGACAGACTTGCTGAATGAGATTCTTGACGATTTGTTGGGCCATTCGTTTACAGGACTGAAGCAACGCGACACCCGGGTCAACTTCGGTATTGATTCAAGTGTGAACCCCGCATTGGAAACGTCGATGCCGCTCAGTGACGCCCTCCTGCTTTTCTATCGCCACCAAGGCTGGCCATCAGACCAGACCATAGCGTTCAGCCACCCGGACCGTAAGTTGGCCCCCTACGATCCGGACCAGGCCGAGCGCGACAATGAGCTATGGCAAAAGGCAGTCAAGACCGCCTCCGCCGGGCTGACCCGGTCGCTCGGCGAAAAACTCCGGGCGTATTGGAATCATGTGCTGCCCAACGGGCAGTCCCGGCGCAAGCTGTTTATTCAGGCCATCAGCGACAAGGCTCGGGCGGACATCCTGTTCAAACGACAGGAGACGATCATCAATCCTGAACAAAGTCGGGCACTGGAGGTTTTATTCGACCGCAGTACCACTGGAACCGCGCAAACGCCGCTGGCTCCCGAAACAGTGCGCCTGTGGGAATACACAGCGAATTTCGTTGAGCTCGCGGGTTCATTCATGATTGCTTATCCGGACGCCTATCTCTTTACCCCAGCCAGTGGTTTGCAGCTGCTTGATGGACATGACGATTTGCAGCAAACCGTGCGCGCCAAGGCCATTGCGAAAGGGCATGACGATGAACTGTACGAATTGATGACGCAAGAGGAGCGTCATCGCTTCCTCGGCTTCGATGAACCTCGCGTTTCCGGCGAAGCGATTACAGGTTCAGTATTCGAATCGCTGTTCGACGCAATCATCGACAAACAGTTGCAAAACGTCGAATACGCGCTGGGTGTGTTCCGTCACAGCGACGGTGACGTGAGTATTCAGGCGCTGTTCGACAAGGCACTGGACGTGCGCAGCATGATCGACGATCAGTTGTTGGCGTTGCCGACGCAGGGTCGGTGGAGCACCCACCAGGTCATTACGGGGCAATCGCGTCCGTCAATTGTTCTGGCCGACAAGGCGACAACGCTGTCTAAAACCTTCGATAGCGTGAGATCGGCTCTCGATGCACAGTGGCAGGCGCAACCTGTCGAGACCGGTGCGCTGCAGCGAACCTATCTGGAAGCCATGAAACCCGCGCTGGCCCATGCCATGTCGCTGGGTATTCGCGGCGAGGCCAATCTTCGTCGGCTCAACCGCACATTGTCCGGAGTCGATAGCGCTATCGTCGATACGGTACTCGACCCCGATCGCCCCACACGCCGCCAGCGTAAAGCGCTGAATGGATTTCGCCCGGATGCCTACTGGTTCAGCCTTGAATCTGCGGGCCATACTTCATCGCTGGCCGTGGCCCATTGTTTCATGCTCACCGAACGGGGCGGCCTGGATACGCAGCATTCAGGCCGGGCGATTCTCTGGACCCCGGCCATGGGGCTGGAGGCTTTCGAGTCGGTCGCCACGGCCAGGACCGAGCTGCAACGGCGCCTGCTTGACCCGCTCAAGCGTCTGACGCTGCTTGAAAACCTCCTGCCGGCTGAGCGTGAGTTTCATAAAACGTACGAATTGGGTAACTTTCGGCCAATCGAGAACAATCTGCTGCTCCATCGTCAGCAGTCGTCCATCGAGCACTTCCTGGCGGTTTGCGACCACGTTCGCACGCTAAAACTGACAGGAACGCAACAGGCAAAAGCCTTGGCCGCACTCAAGCGCCAACCCACCTTCACCAATCTGCAACGGGCCAAACATATCGGCGAGGCCATCGCCACCCAACAGACTTTGCCGGCCTGGCTTGGGATGGCATCACTCGAGGAGCAGCAAAAACACGTCGAAATAATGGAGCAACACCGCCATAGCCTGTCGGAGGGTAAAGACTATCTACATGGCATAAAAACCCTGGCGGTCTATGTGCACGAGCAGTTGGTCTCCCTGCAAAAAACCCGTTTCCAGGGCTCATTCATTGACCCTGACCACGTCAAGGTCACACCTGCGTTAGCCATCGCCGGACCCGCACAATCACTGACCGAAGTTGCGCTGAATCACGTCAATGTGCTCCAGGGAACTGGTTTCTCCATAGCATCGACTACCTCCAAGGCATTGCCCTCGGGCATGGACACCCACGCTGTGCGGCAACTGCTCTTGCAGCTGAACATCAAGTCTGTGTACGAGCAGTTGCTTTCGGAGCAATTGTCCGGCGATAGCGACAATGCCAAAGCACGAAAACTGCGCTATTTCCGGCAGTTGCCCTGGCACCTGTTGCAAGAGGCCCACGCGCTTAAATTGCAAGAGCAACTGTCACAGAAGGCGTTCGACGCCATCGAGCAGCTGCTGGACATGCCCAATTCCACGGCCCGGGCGGCGGTGACGGGTGCAGACGCTATCATCCGTCCGCTGGAGTTGATGTCCACAGCCCGCGCTACAGCCGTCAAGGCGCTGGGGATGTATCTGGTGAGCCCGGGCAAAAGCGTGACCGGTCCGCAGGTGCTCTACGCGCCCTATTTTGTCGGGCTACCCTTCACCGAGTTCGAGACCGAGACCGACCTGCTGGCCGCACTCAATACCCCAGGGCCTTTGCACGACCTGTTGCTCCGGCGCCTCCCCGAATCGTCTCGGGCGACCTTTCATAACCTGCTCAACTCCACCGTGGGAGAAACCACGGAAATCACCCTCGCTTCAAACCCCGTTACCGGCAACATGCTGGAACGTCTATTCCAGGATAACATCCTGCTGCTCAAACAGATGCTGGGCAGTCAATCCACGGTTACTGCGCGAACCGATTGGGAAAAAGCCAAGGAACTGTTCAGTTCCGGGATCAAGTTGGTGTCTGGATTCCTGCCAGGCAAATTGTCCTGTGGTCTGTTTCTTTGGCGGGCCTACAAGGATTTCAAGGACTCTGCAGAGGCGCTGCAAGGCCACCACTGGAAAAGCGCATTCAAATCCTTCGTCTCTGGTGCGGCGCAGATGATCACCATGGGCCGGATGATGCAGGGAAATCCAGCCTCTACGCCCGCGGCACTCGCCTCCACAGAACTCCCCGCAGAACAGCCTGCCGTTGCGCCTCAGTGGTCAGCCATCAACACCACCTCCGCAAGCCGGACAACAGCGCAAGCGTACGAAGCACCGACTGTCGAGCTGGAAAAGTTTCAGACAGATTCAACGGAGGGCACTTATCGCGACCCTACGACAACCCGTCATTACGCCCCTGTCATGGGCAAAGTCTATCGCGTCGCAAAACACGGCAAAGCATGGCGCATGACCAACGAAAAGCAAGCCGGCCCCCTCTTGGCAAAGGCCCCAGGCCCCCAGCTGGTATTGGCTGCCGACCCGCACGCCATTCACTATGGCAAGGCGATCTCCCGTTTCGCGAACAGAATCACAACCCGTTTCGACGCTTCGGCAACGCTCAACATCGAAGCACAAGGGATGGACCAAATACGCCGTAAATACCCCGACAGGGCGCGAGCAATCGTGGAGGCAGTCGATTTGGCCAGGTACTACGCCTTTAATAGCCTGCACAATTTGTCACAGTTGCGGACCACTGGCCCAGGCACTCGGCTTGACACCTTCCTGAAAGCTTTTTTTGACGTGAGCGCAATCGACGGTGCAATTCTGGACAAAATCAAAGCCGTTATCGTGCCAATCTGCAACGCGCTGGTGGATCCGGGGCTGGACGAACTCGATACCAACAGGTTCGTTGTAGGCTCCAACACGTCATCGACCGACCCTGTGGTCGCATTTGTCATTGAATCCGACATGCAAAAAAAAGTGTACTTCACAGAATCCTTTTTCGATCAGCAACTTGATTCGTACAAGTTCAATCTGACCGAGCCGTTCGATGTCGATGGTCATGCCCGGGCAGCCACGTTGATCCATGAGTTTTCACACCACTTCGCCAAAACGATCGACATCGCCTATCTGGAGTCAAGACGTCCATTCTCCGACCTCATCGCAACTATCACGCCGTTCGCAGTGACTTTGAAAAAAGAGCATGAACAACTCCAGCGTGAAGCCTTGTCGATGGCAACGCCCCGCGAAGAGTTGTTTGCCCTATGGAACGACGTGATGTCGTCATGGGAAAGCCTGGATTCCATTCCCGCTACCGCTCATATCGGCAAGGAAATCAAAAAAATCACCGGCACCCAATCGATGAGCGACGCCCGAAGCGCTTTCCTGGACCGGGTGAAACCGGATCTGCGGATCGACACGATTTTGCGTAATGCGGATTCAATCGCCAGGCTCATCTGCGAAATGGGTCGACAGCTCGACCCCGTGCTGGTTACACCTACAACGTCGCCTTGAGTCGCCGTTGCCTTGATCATTTTTTCACGTTGTTTATGGATACTGCATGGCAACTGCCGGTTTTTCGGGTGTTTAAGTAAAAAACAGTGCTGATTGATGGGTAATTGCCATGACGGTTGTTCTCGCCGACTTCGCTCAAGGTTAGAATGCAGGAAATCAGGATGAGTCAATGACCGACAGCCCTCTCTCGCAAGCCCAATATGACGCCATCACCGATGCCGCTGCGCACTGGTGCATGCGTCTGCACGCCAGCGACTGCACCGCGCACGAGCGCCTGGCTTTCGAACAGTGGCGTGATGCGCATCCGCTTCATGCGTTCGAGTACGAGGCCATGCTGGACATCTGGGAAGTCGCAGGGGATTTGCCTCGTCCCGACGCCGTGGTGCCAGCTGCCCGGATCAAACCTGCAACGCCCTGGCGCACGGTCGGCATCGCGGCCGCCGTGTGTGCCCTGGCGTTGCCACTGGCCGCCTTCAGCGGCTGGAACCTCGGCTGGCTGCCCGATGCCTACCAGCACTTCGAGGCCGGCGATACGGTGCGTCAGGTGACCCTGAGCGATGGCAGCCAGGTGGAACTGAACCTGGGCAGTGAGCTGACGTTCAGCAACTACAAGGATCATCGCCAAGTCACGCTGGAGAGGGGCGAAGCTTTTTTCAGCGTCAGCCACGACACCGCTCACCCCTTTATCGTCAGGGCGGCGGACGGCAGGATTCGGGTCACCGGAACCAAATTCAACGTCTGGATGTATGAGGATCAGGTGCGCGTCAACCTGATTGAAGGTTCGGTACTGGTGAGCAGCAACGATGATCTTCCGGGCGATGGCTTGCGTCTCGGGCCGTCGATGCAGGCCCGTTATAAACACGGCGACTACACACCGCAGATCAGCCAGACCTACGCCAACGATAATTCATTGGCCTGGCGCAGCGGCAAACTGGTGCTCGATGACCTGGCGTTGTCCGATGCCCTGCCCTTGATCAATCGATACCTGGGCAAGCCGCTGATGCTGGCCGACCACAGTACCGGCTCGATCCGCCTCGGCGGCATCTACAACATCAAGGAGCTCAACAGCCTGGCGGCATCCCTGCCCAAGGTGCTCCCGGTCTACCTGACCCGCAACAAGGACGGCAACCCGGTCCTCAACGCCATTCCGCAACAAACCCCGAAAAGCTGAAGGCCGCAGCCCTTGTGAGGGTGCGGCCTTCATTCTTCGCTACAGCACCAATCGCTTTACTGTCTGGCCACCTTCCCGGCTTTTTCATCCTGCTCGCGGATCGTCAGGGTCTGATACTGCGGATCGGCCGTGATCTGCTGCTCGGTGAACGGCAGCACACTCAACTGTTTTTGCGAAAAGGCCAGGGTCTGGTCCCGGGAATACTTCGACGCCGGGTCACTGGACAGCGAGAACGCCAGCAGCCCCCGGGCCTGCGGCCCCTGGTCATCGAAGGTCACCACTTGCAAATAGCTGGTGCCACTGACCACTTCGCGCTTGCCGTCGGTTCTCGGCACGCTCTGGATGGCGTTATACACACCCAGGGTACCGGGCCCGCCGTGAATCGGCGTCTGCTGGCCACCACTGCTGACCACCTGGATATCACCCCAACGGCTGTCAGACTTCAGGCCCGATTGATTGACGTGCTCCACCGATGCCAGCATGGCCTCGCGGACGGCCTTCGCCACGGGTGGATGATCCACGGCCAGGCCACGCGGCGTATGCTGCGGATCTTTCGGATCGAACCCGTCACGCCAGACATCAGGTGCGTCCTGCAGCGCCTCCATGACGTTCTGGAAATGCACCCACCCCAGGCCACTGTCGAGATTCGCACTGCGGTCCCAGGCCTTGAGGCTGGCGCACAACGGCGTCAGCGTCGGCGCATCGCCCCCCAGGTCCGCCGCGCAGAATTGCAGCAGGTCCGGCATCACCTGGGTGGCCTGATACACCTGGTCGTCCATGACCATCCGTTGCAGGTCCGCCGCCGCAATCGGGCCGGCCTTGCTCAAGGCACCCAGGCGATCCAGGGCAAAGCGTGAACGCAGCCCCAAAGGCTGGCTGTCCTGGCTGATCAGCGGCGAGAAGCCGGTGAGCGGCTGGGCCGGGTTGGCCATCCAGGCCGAATCATTGGAGTGTTGTACAAAGTCCTTGCGCAACAATTGCGGCAACCGCTCTGCCGCATAGATGCCTTGTTGCGCAGCGTGCGGATCGATGTCCCAGGCGCAGGCGCTGTTGGAACCGTCGAGCACGATCATCTGCAACCCGGCCCGAGGATCGCTGCACTTGGCCAGTTTGTCGGCATTGACGTTCGGCACCACTGACAGGTTCATGTACAGCGTCTGCCCCTGATCGTCCGCCGCCAGGGTGTTGACCCAGGGAATCCCCTGGATTTCATGCACCGACGCCTGCAACGCCTTGAGGCTGGTTGCACGGTTCATCGCGTACCACTGCTGCAGCACCCGATCGTTATCCAGGTTGGCATCGCGCAAGCTATAGGCGACCTGATGGTCCCAGTCGAGCCTCCCCGGCCACTGCACGATCGGGCCGAATTGTGAACTGAAGACCACATGGGACACCGCCCGGGTCTGGCCATCCGGCTGCTTCACGTCCACGGTCACCGTCTGTTGCTTCATCGGTAACGACTTGCCGTCGAGCAGATAGCGGGTGGGATCCTTGGGGTCGAGTTGCAGGCGGTACAACGTGAAATGCTTCGACGAGTCCACGGTGTGGGTCCAGGCCAGGTGCTGGCTGAAACCGATGTTGATCATCGGCAACCCGGGCAACGCGGCGCCCATGACGTCCAGCTTGCCGGGAATGGTCAGGTGCATCTGGTAGAAGCGCATCCCGCCGACCCAGGGGAAATGCGGATTGGCCAGCAACATGCCGCGGCCATTGAAAGAACGCTCGCTGCCGACCGCCACCGCATTGCTGCCACGATCCAGGGCAAAGCGCTGCATGCGCGAATCGGCAAGCTGGAATGAGGTCGGGGCGGCTGTCGTTCGAGCGACGGCTTTGGGTGGGGTGGCACCGGCCAAGGCTTCGGCAAATTGCCCTACGCCGCCTTCGACCAGCAGACGACGGGTCAACTTGACCAGGTCCTGCGCCGTCACTTCTCGCACCCAGTCACCCTGGCATTGCTGTGGCAACCCCTGGACCCGACGCTCTCTCAGGGCACGGTTGTAGCCGGCCACATAACCGTCCATGAGCTGGCGGATTTGCGGCGTTTGCGCCTGCCAGAATGCGTCGACGGCCTGGGGGGTGTTCAACCAGGAGAAAAATACATCACTGACTCGGTTTTCCCGCTCTTCGACCGTCAATTGGTCCGGGCCGAAATAGCGTGAGCGTTCGCCGTTCACCGTGATGATCTCATTGGCCAGCAGGCACAGGTTGTCCTGGGCGTAGGCATAACCAATGCCATAGCCGAGGCCGCGCTCATTCTCGGCGCGAATATGCGGCACGCCGAAACTGGTGCGACGGATATCGGCAGTCGCCTGCTCCGGCTGGCTGCGCGCGTTTGCCGCAAGGCTCAAGCCCACCAACATCCCGGCAAGGCTCAACCGGGTTAACTGCCTGGAAATAATCACGCTCGCTCCTGATCGTATAAACGAAGGACACACCCGGCGTCGCTGCCCGCAATGTGCCTCCCCCTAAGGACGAAGCGAAGGAAAAAAATTTAGGGCGCTGGCCCCCGCCATTACGGCGTCTGACGTGGCGCTGACGCGATGGCGACAAAATTTCTACATCTGAGCCTTCATGATTTGCCCGGCTCATGCGTCTTATTGAATGAGAGCGCTCATCACATTTTCCGGTTCAGGCTCTAAAAAAGGAGTTTTTGCATGTACAACTCGCAACTGCCAACGGACGGTAGCACTGCGCCAAAGAGCACCGCCATGGGCTCCGGCGTTTTCGATCAACGTACCGAGCGCCACGGCAACGAGCGGATCAGATTCTTGCTCAAGAGCTTCGGCCTGCGCACCAGTCTGATTCGCCTGAAGGTCATCGACGCCTTGCTGACTGCCGCCGAAAGCGACCGCAGCCTGGGGGTGCGGGGCGTGCACAGTCACTTGCTGGACCTGGACATCCCGTTGTCGTTTCTCAGTGTGCGGGAAGTATTGAAGCGCCTATGCGGCGAAGGCGTGATCACCCTGAATCCGGACAAGAGCTACAGCCTGCATCCGCAGGCCGCCGCCGTTCTTCATCCCGAGTGACCCGGCCGATGAGCGTCGCTCAGGGCTTGACCTTGCGGCGCATCACGCCATTGATCACCACCACCAGCACCGCTACGCCAATCGCAATGTACTGGAACAGCTTTTCGTCGATGACGCCGGTGTTCTGCAGATAAGACAGGCCAAACATGATGCCCAGCACGACCAGGGAGATCAGAATCGAGTATTTCAAACGTTGCGACTGAGTCATTGCCATTTCCTGAATGTGAGCCTGAAGCTGAAAAATGTTGTATCCGCAGGCAGGCCAGGCCCTTGGTGTTTTTCGGGGATGGGGCTGCAAACGGGGTCTCATGTTACATGCCGACGAGGCGTTTTGGCTTCTTGCGGCGATCACCATGGGAATTTTCCTACAATGCGTCGAATCAGTATTAATTCGAAACAGTCTCGTGCCTCGTAGTTGTTTAGAATGGTCAGAATGCATTTTTCTGGCCGCAACCCGAAACGAGACTCCCCATGCGAACCCATCTGCGTCTGGCCGCCCTGAGCGCCCTGTTCATCTCCTCCCTGGCCCAGGCCGCCGACCTGATCCCGATCGAAGTCCACCGCGACGCCAACTGCGGCTGCTGCAAAAAATGGATCAGCCATCTGGAGGCCAACGGTTTCAAGGTCGACGATCGCGTCGAAACCAACATGAGCGAATTCAAGCAACAGCACGGCGTGCCGCCGCGTTTGTCGTCGTGCCATACCGGCCTGATCAATGGCAAATTCGTTGAAGGCCATGTGCCCGCCGATCAGGTGTTGGCCTTGAGCAAGCGCGACGATCTGCTGGGTGTCGCCGCCCCCGGCATGCCCATGGGTTCGCCCGGCATGGAAATGGACGGCATGAGCGATGCCTATCAGGTGATCGGCCTGAAAAAGGACGGCACTGACGTGGTGGTGGCGGACTACCCTGCCCATTGATGTCCGGTGCGTACATCGGGCTGTTCTTTGCCGCGTTCGGTGCCGCGACGCTGCTGCCGCTGCAGTCCGAAGCGCTGCTGGTGGGGTTGCTGCTCAGCGACCGGTATTGGCTCTGGTTGTTGCTGGCGGTGGCCACGCTGGGCAATGTCCTGGGGTCGTTGGTCAACTGGTGGCTGGGCCGTGGCATCGAGCGCTTCCGCGACCGGCGCTGGTTTCCGGTCAGTCCTCGCCATCTGGAAAAAGCCCGAATCCATTATCAGCGCTACGGTCACTGGTCCTTGCTGCTAAGTTGGGTGCCCGTCATCGGTGATCCGCTGACCCTGGTGGCCGGGGTGATGCGCGAGCCGCTGGGGCGATTCCTGCTGATCGTGACCCTCGCCAAGGGCGCCCGCTATGGCGTACTGGCCCTGGCCACATTGGGCTGGATGGGTTGAACGATCTGGCGCCGTGATTGCCTGTGTTTAATGTCGCCCTAATCATGCCGATCCAGCATCGGCGGATTTCCAATGGAGTTTACCCATGCCCCAGAGACGCTCGCGCTGGCTGCCCAGCCTGCTGCTGACCGCCGCACTGCCGGTCATCGCTTATGCCGAAGGCCCGGAATACGGTCCACAGTTGCAAGGTTTCGAATACCCCTACACCGTCAAGCACTTCGACTTCCAGTCCCAAGGCAAGACCCTGCAGATGGGATACATGGACGTCGCCGCCAACGGCAAGGCCAACGGGCGCAGCGTCGTGTTGCTGCATGGCAAGAATTTCTGCGGCGCGACCTGGGACACTTCGATCAAGGCCCTGAGCGACGCCGGCTACCGGGTCATCGCCCCGGACCAGATCGGTTTCTGTACGTCCAGCAAGCCGGACAACTACCAATACAGCTTCCAGCAACTGGCCACCAACACCCAGCAACTGCTCAAGGCCCTCGGCATCCAGAAGGCCACGTTGCTCGGGCATTCCACCGGCGGCATGCTCGCCACCCGCTATGCACTGCTGTATCCCGATCAGGTCGAACAGCTGGCACTGGTCAACCCCATCGGCCTGGAAGACTGGAAAGCCCTCGGTGTGCCCTATCGCACGGTGGATCAATGGTATGAGCGTGAATTGAAGGTCACCGCCCAAGGCATCCGCGACTACGAGCGCAGCACCTATTACGACGGCCGCTGGAAGCCCGAGTATGATCGCTGGGTGGACATGCTCGCGGGCCTGAGCAAAGGGCCGGGCAAGACTCAGGTGGCGTGGAATTCGGCGTTGATCTACGACATGATCTTCACCCAACCGGTGTACTACGAGTTCAAGGACTTGAAGATGCCGACGCTGCTGCTGATCGGTACTTCCGACACCACGGCCATCGGCAAGGACCTTGCGCCGCCCGAGGTCAAGGCGAAAATCGGGCACTACCAGGTACTCGGCAAGCAAGTGGCGAAACTGATTCCCCAGTCGACGCTGGTCGAATTCCCCGGGATGGGCCACGCGCCGCAAATGGAAGAACCGGCGAAATTCCACCAGGCGTTGCTGGCCTGGCTGAACAAGACCAATCCCGTTCGTTGATGAGGTAAGGCTGATGGCGGTGCAGATTGCGGTTATCGACGACTGGCAGGATGTGGCCCGGGACGTGGTGGACTGGTCGGCGCTGGACGCCATCGGCCAGGTGAGTTTTATCCATGACTACCCCGCCGACAACGCAACCCTGGCAGAGCGACTGGGTGAATTTGAAGTGATCTGTGTGATGCGCGAGCGCACCCGGTTCGACGAGGATCTGTTGCGGCAGTTGCCGACACTCAAACTGCTGGTCACCGGCGGCATGCGCAACGCCGCCCTGGACCTGAAAGCCGCTGCCGCGCTGGGCATTCAGGTTTGCGGCACCGACAGCTACAAACACGCCGCGCCGGAATTGACCTGGGCACTGATCATGGCCGCAACCCGTAACCTGGTGGTTGAAGCCAATGCCCTGCGCACTGGCAAATGGCAGCAAGGGCTAGGCGGCGATTTGCACGGCAAAACCCTGGGAATCCTTGGCTTGGGCAGCATTGGCCAGCGTGTTGCCCGGTTCGGCCAGGTGTTCGGCATGCGGGTGATCGCCTGGAGCGAAAACCTGACCGCCGAGCGCGCGGCGGAAGTCGACGTGACCTATGTCAGCAAGCAGGAACTGTTCGAACAGGCCGATGTGCTGTCGGTGCATCTGGTGCTCAGCGAACGCAGCCGGGGCATGGTCGACGCCCAGGCATTGGACTGGATGAAACCCACGGCGCTGCTGGTCAACACCGCCCGCGGGCCGATCGTCGATGAAGCGGCGTTGATCAAGGCCCTGCAGAAACAACGCCTGGCCGGCGCCGCGCTGGACGTGTTCGAGCAGGAACCGTTGCCCGCGCTTCATCCATTCCGGACCCTGGAGAATGTACTGGCCACGCCGCATGTCGGGTACGTCAGTCGGCAGAACTATCAGCAGTTCTTTTCGCAGATGATCGAGGACATCCAGGCCTGGTCGGCGGGCGCGCCGATTCGTCTGCTGAGCTGAACATTCAACGATGTTGGCCTGCTCGATGTCTCAACCTTGACTGGTTCGAACTGAAACGCATCCACCGTGGAGCATCGTCAATGAACATCCGTCTTGCTGCTTTCACTACCCCGCTGCTGCTGGTCTTCGCCCTGTCCGGTTCGCTTGCATTCGCCAACGGCGATGAAGAGGAACCTGTCAAAAAACCCAACTGCCCCAAAGGCCAGGTCTGGGACAGCAAGCAGCAGAAATGCCTGATGCAGAACAGCAGCCTGGTCCCGGACGCCGACCGTACCGATTACGCCTATCGCCTGGCCAAGGACGGTCGCTACGCAGAAGCCCTCGCGTTGCTCGACACGCTTCAACAGCCGAACACTGCCAAGGCTTTGAACTATCGCGGCTACGCCACGCGTAAACTGGGGCGTACCGACGAAGGCATCGGGTATTACCTGCAAGCGGTCAAACTCGACCCGCAGTACGCGCAAGTGCGTGAGTACCTGGGCGAAGCCTATGTGATCAAGGGTCGGCTGGACCTGGCGCAGGAGCAACTGCAGCAGATCAAATCGATCTGTGGCAGCAGTTGCGAGGAATACCAGGACCTGGCCGCGGCCATCAACGATTCTTCGAAAACCTGAGACCCGAGCGGACGGAGGTCGCCATCGCCAGCGATCAGGCATTACGGGCCGAACTGGGCCAGCATCTGGCGCGTCTATGGCGCTACGGCCTGCTGCTGTCCCGGCAACGGCACGTCGCCGAAGATCTGGTCCAGGCTACCTGCGTACGGGCGCTCGAACGTGCCGGGCAGTTTGTCCCGGGCACTCGTATGGACCGATGGCTACTGAGCATCCTGCATTCGATCTGGCTCAACGAAGTCCGCTCGCGCCGGGTGCGTCAAGGCCAGGGCCTGGTGGATGCCGACCACGCGTTGTCGTTCGACGGTGAACACGCGGCCCAGCCCCCTGTCCTCGCCGTTCAGGTGATCCGCCGTGTCGATGCGCTGCCCGAAGCCCAGCGTGAAACGGTATTTCTGGCCTATGTCGAGGGCTTGTCCTACCGCGAGGTCGCCGAGGTGCTGCAAGTGCCCATCGGCACCGTCATGAGTCGCCTGGCCGCCGCACGGTTGAAGCTCGCCGAGTACCCGCCGTTGCAAGCCGTGCCGACACCTGCCACTGGAGAACCTCGATGAGTGATCACGCGATCCCTTCGGATGAGCAACTGGTGGCCTACCTCGACGACCAGCTCGACAGCGAACAGCGCCGCCGCATCGACGCCGCCATCGCCGAAGACTCGCTGCTCAACCTGCGCCTGCAGTGGCTGGCCCGCAGCAGCCTGCCGTTCAAAAACGCCTACGACGAATTGGCTCGGCAAGCGCCTACCGAACGCCTGCAGTCCATGCTCGACACGTTGCCCAGCCCCGCGCGTCCGGCCATGAACCGGCGCTGGTTCCTGGCGGCGGCGGCCGGGCTGGTGGTCTGTGGCGTGGTGGCGGACCGGCTATTCCTCAGTTGGCAATCGAGCTCGCAGAAAAATAGCTGGCGAGCACGGGTTGCGGACTCCATGGCGCTCTACGTGCCGCAAACCCTGGACCATCTGCCCAGCGACGAAGCCGCCCAGCGCGCGCAATTGCGCCACCGTCGACGCGCGTCTTGGGCTCAATCTGGCGCCGGCCCGACTGGCCTTGCCGCGCGCACAATTCAAGCGCGCGCAAATCCTCGAATACGACGGTGTGCCCATCGCCCAGATGACCTGGCTCGACCCGGCGCACGGCCCCCTGGCGCTGTGCGTCACCCGTGCCAACAGCGGCAGTCGACCCTTTGCACACGAACGTCGACGTGGGCTCAATGTGGTGTATTGGGCTGATATGGAACACGCGTGGATGCTGCTCGGGCATAACCCGGCGGCGGAGCTGGAGGACATGGCCAGGTTGTTGCGCAGCCGACTCAGTGCTTGAGTGCAATGGCGGCTAAGCGATGAAGGTGATGCTCCTACAGATTCCGCCTCCTCAATCGACCCGGCCAATACTCCGTTCATCCGGCCAGAACAACGCCGCCTGGCCCCGGTTTTCTCCGCGTTGATCGATCAGCGTCCAGACCTTGCCTTCGTGAATCATGAACGCATGACCCTCCCTGTCCACTCGATAGCCACTGTAGCCATGGGCAATGCCGTTGGCCGTGACCTGCTCCAGCAGCGACTGGCGCATGGCGCGGTCCAGCGGCGAAGCGCTGAACCGTGATGGCATGCCCAGGAATACTGAACGCGGGTATCCGAAGCAGGCCAGCGCCTGTTCATTGGCGTAGAAGAAACAAGGGTCGTCCTCCGTGCCATGGGCCAGCAGGCTGTAAGGCGCATGCGCGTGCAACCAGTGCAGGCGCTCGGGTCCTGTCAGCGACCGGGGAGCCGGCAGGCTTTGTCCGGTCCAGTGCCGATAAGCGTCGTCCACTAGTTGGATAAAAGCGGCGTATTCACTGATTGTCGACACACACCCTCCCCTGCAACGGCATTGACTATCCGAAACAATGCAGCCTATCGAAACCGGCCGAAAAAATCCGCCTCCCTAGCGGTCAAGCCATGCGCCATTAAATACATCATGTAATAAGAGAAATAACTGCCAAACGGGTTATCACGTGGAGCCCTTGTTCATACAGTCACCGGAATAACATGCGACCGACGAGGCCCTATTGATGCAAACCCTACTGGACAAGTCACTGAGTTCTTTTGCGCGAGCAAATTTGTTGCAAGGGCCCACCCCGATTCAGCGGGCCGAGCGCCTGGAACAGCTGTTGGGGCTGAAGTCGCAGGGCATCGGCCTGTTTCTCAAGCGCGACGATCACATGTTGATGGGTGGGGGTGGCAACAAGCTGCGCAAGCTCGAGTTCCATCTCGGAGCTGCGCTGGAGGCCGGGGTCGACACGGTCATTACCGTGGGCGGTCTCCAGTCCAACCATGCACGCCTGACCGCCGCCGTGTGTGCTCGCCTGGGCATTACCTGCGAATTGATCCTGACCCGGTCGGTTCCCAAAACCGAAGTGAATTACGAACTCAACGGTAACGTCCTGCTCGATCAGTTGTTCGGCGCACACCTGCAGGTGCTGCCCGGCGGCAGCGATTCGGTCGCCAAGGCCGAGATACGGGCCGCGCAACTGCGCGATTGCGGGCGCAAAGTGCTGGTGATTCCTACGGGTGGTTCAACGCCCCTGGGCAGTCTCGGTTATGCGCGTTGCGCGGCGGAGATCGCGCAGCAGGAGACCGAACTGGATCTTAGCTTCAATCAGGTGGTGGTGCCCAACGGCAGCGCCGGCACCCATGCCGGGCTCGCGGCCGGCTTCCGGTTGCTGGGTCGCGGCACATCGCTCGTCAAGTCGTATTCGGTTTTATCCGATCGAGACACGTCCGCGGCCAGGACCCTGCAATTGACCCAGGACGCACTGACGCTGTTGGGCAGCAGCGCCATCGTGCAGCCTGAAGAGATTGTCATCGACGGCAGTCAGCTGGGTGACGGTTACGGCCTGCCGACGCAGGCCATGCAAGACGCCGTACGCCTGATGGCCCAGGCCGAAGGCGTATTGATCGACCCGGTGTATTCGGGCAAAGCCTTCGCCGGGCTGCTGGCCGATCTCGGGCAAGGACGCTTCCGTTCCGGGGACAATGTGCTGTTCGTGATGACCGGCGGCACCCCGGGCCTCTATGCCTACCGGGAAACCTTTCAGCCCTGACAATCAATCATCCCGGGTCAGTACTTCCAGCAATTCGATCTCGAAGATCAGATTCGAATTCGGCGTGATCTTGCCCATGGTCCGCTCGCCATAGGCTAGATGCGCCGGCACCAGCAACTTGCGCTTGCCGCCCACCTGCATGCCGATGATGCCCTGATCCCAACCCTTGATCACCCGTCCGGTGCCGATCACGCACTGGAACGGCTTGCCCCGGCTGTAGGAAGAATCGAATTCAGTGCCGTCTTCCAGCCAGCCGCGGTACTGCGTGGTGATCAGCGCGCCCTTGACGGCGGTTTTGCCGTCGCCCGGCTGCAGATCGATGATTTGTAATTCTTCATTCATACTGGATACTCGTTCGTTGTCGCCCGGGTCATGGGGGCGCGGACGGAGGTTTTCGCAGAATCCGCCGCTGTTGGCAATCCATGGAACCGAATCGCCGCCTGCCGCTCAGATGTGTATCGACTTCGTACTCAGGAAAGGATGCTCTGATGACCGACTCACGATCGTTGTGCAGTTTCATTCCGCCATACATCCTCAACCGCATTATTGCCCATGGCTCCGAGCGGCAGCGCTCCAGTGCCCTGAGTACCCTGACCCATGTGCGCACCCTTCGGCATACGCCGCTGCCACCGGTGCGGTCTGCGGCGGCGACCCTCCTGCCGCCTTCCGCGCAACCCGGTCAGGTCCGGCGCAGCATTCATGACGCTCAGGGGAAAATGCTCCTGCCGGGGATGCCTGCCCGGCTTGAAGGGCAGCCGGCGACGGGCGATCCGGCGGTCGATGAGGCCTACGATGCCTTGGGCGCCAGCCATGATTTCTTCTGGAAGGTGCTCGGCCGCGACTCCATCGATAACCAGGGTTTTGCGCTCATCGGCAGCGTGCATTACGGCCAGGATTATGAAAATGCCTTCTGGAACGGGGCGCAGATGGTCTTCGGTGACGGTGACGGCGAAATTTTCGAGCGTTTCACCCGCTCGCTGGATGTGATCGGGCACGAGTTGACCCATGGCGTGATCGAAAGCGAAGCCGGCCTGGTTTACGCCAATCAGTCCGGCGCCTTGAATGAATCGATATCGGACGTGTTCGGGGTGCTGATCAAGCAACATGTGCTGGGCCAGACCGCCGACGAGGCGGACTGGCTGATCGGCGCCGACTTGCTGACACCGCGGATAAAAGGCATCGGCTTGCGCTCGATGGCCCATCCCGGCACGGCCTATGACGACCCGCTGCTCGGCAAGGACCCGCAACCGGATCACATGCGCAAGTTCGTGATCACCCAGGAGGACAACGGTGGCGTGCACATCAACTCCGGCATCCCCAACCGGGCGTTTTATCTCGCGGCCAAGGCGTTCGGCGGCTTTGCCTGGGAGAAAACCGGTCGTATCTGGTACGACACCCTGTGCGACCAGGGCTTGAACAAAGAGGCGTCCTTCAGTAACTTCGCGGCGCTGACCATCGAGCATGCCCGCCAGCGTTATGGTGCCGATGGCGCTGAAGTGGTGCAGCACGCCTGGTCTGAAACAGGTGTGATCCCGACTCAGGAGCAATCATGAAAAGCCTGCCTGCACTGGGCGATGATACCGTGGTACGTCTGTCCCGCCAGGGCGGCGTGGCGGCGATCCATGCCTTGACTCGTCCGCGTAGCATCGAATTTGCGCAATGCAACATCGATCAACGCACACGGATTTGCTCGGTGCTGGAAGGTTGCCTGGCAATCGAAGACCCGGCCTCGGGACGAGGTGACCAGCGTTTTTATGAGATTGAAGTGTGCTATCGCATTGGTGAGCAGGATGACCGGATGGTGATGAAAGTGCCTGAAGATCGGGCGCCGGGGGAATTGGTGCATTTGTGGGATAAAGGCGAGGTGTCATGAATTGGCTGCTTCGGGCGAAGTGAACCTGAGATAGCCTTCGTCGGCAAGCCGGTCTCGCTCCCACAGGTAATCGCTGTAGACCTGAGGTTTTCAGATCAACGCAGATCTCTGGTGGGAGCGGGCTTGCTCGCGAAAGCATTCTGCCAGCCGACGAATGTGTTGAATGTGACGCCGCCTTCGCGGGCAAGCCCGCTCCCACAGGTATTTGCGGTGCACGCGACATCGGTGATCTAACCGTTCCCGCACTGGATCTGCGGCAAGTCCTGCCTTTATCCTTGTCGCCCCCGCCGTACCGCATCCGTTGGAGTTCGCCATGCCCCATGAAGGCAACCTGTTGCAAGCCGCTGTCGTGTTTCTGTTCGCGGCGGTGCTCACCGTGCCACTGGCCAAGCGCCTGCAACTGGGGGCGGTGCTGGGGTATCTGTTTGCCGGCGTCATCATCGGGCCGTCGGTACTGGGGTTGATCGACAATCCGCAAAGCGTCAGCCACATTTCCGAACTCGGCGTGGTGTTGCTGCTGTTCATCATCGGCCTGGAACTGTCGCCGCGACGTTTGTGGGTGATGCGCAAAGCGGTGTTCGGCGTCGGCCTGGCGCAGGTGTTGTTGACGGGCTCGGTGATAGGCGTGTGCGCGCTGTACGTTTTCGGCCAGTCGTTGAACAGCGCCATCGTACTCGGGCTTGGCCTGGCCCTGTCTTCCACCGCGTTCGGGCTGCAGAGCCTGGCTGAACGCAAGGAGCTGACCAGTCCCCACGGGCGGCTGGCGTTCGCCATCCTGCTGTTCCAGGACATTGCCGCGATCCCGCTGATCGCCATGGTGCCGCTGCTGGCGGGCGGTGATCACACCACCACCGCTGCCGAAGATTTGAACCATGGCTTGCGGGTGCTGGGCAGCATCGCGGTGGTGGTGATCGGCGGACGTTATCTGCTGCGCCCGGTGTTCCGGGTGGTGGCCAAGACCGGTTTACCGGAGGTCTCCACCGCCACCGCGTTGCTGGTGGTCATCGGTACGGCGTGGCTGATGGATCTGGTCGGCGTCTCGATGGCCCTTGGCGCTTTCCTCGCTGGCTTGCTGCTGGCGGACTCCGAATACCGCCACGAACTGGAAGCGCAGATCGAGCCGTTCAAGGGCTTGTTGCTGGGGCTGTTTTTCATCAGCGTCGGCATGGGCGCCAACCTGAGCCTGCTGCTCAGCGCGCCGATCGTGGTGCTGGGCCTGACCCTGCTGCTGATCGCCATCAAACTGCCGCTGCTGTTTGTCGTTGGCCGGTTGGCCGGCGGCCTGGGCAAGGTCAGTGCGATTCGCCTGGGCATCGTGCTGGCGGCGGGCGGTGAATTTGCCTTCGTGGTGTTCAAGATCGGCCGCGATCAGGGCTTGTTCGAGCCACGCCTGTATGACTTGCTGGTGCTGACGATCACCTTGTCCATGGCCGTGACGCCGTTGCTGCTGCTGGTGTGCGCGCGGCTGGTCAGCCCCAGGGTGCAACCGGTGGTGGTGCCGGAGAAATTCCGCGAGATCGATACCGACGCGCCGCGCGTGGTGATCGCCGGCATGGGTCGCATGGGGCAGATCGTAGCGCGGATCCTGCGGGCGCAGAACATCAAGTTCGTGGCTCTGGACACTTCGGTGGAAACCATCGAGCTGTCGCGCAGCTTCGGCGGCGTGCCGGTGTTCTACGGTGACCCGATGCGCCCGGAAATCCTCAGCGCGGCCAAGGTCGGGCAGGCGGAGTATTTCGTCATCGCCACCGATGATCCGGACACCAACATCAAAACCGCCGAGCTGGTGCACAGGCTCTATCCGCACATGAAAATCATCGCCCGGGCCCGCAACCGTCAGCATGTGCACCGTTTGATGGACATCGGCGCCGAGGCTATTCGCGAAACCTACTATTCGAGCCTGGAAATGAGCCGGCGAACGCTGGTCGGGCTGGGACTGAGCCAGGCCCAGGCGGATGCGCGGATCAAGCGCTTCAAGCATCACGATGAACAGGTGCTGGAAGCCCAGCATGCGGTGTATGACGATGCGGCAAAGGTGCTGCAGACGGCGCAGGAAGCGCGGGCGGAATTGGCCAGGTTGTTTGAGTCGGATCAGCTGGAAGAACAATCGGCTAAAAATTGAGGTGAATGTGCGGGCCTCATCGCGGGCAAGCCCGCGATGAACGATAACGCGGTGCATCGGACAAACAACGACTGTCAAGGAACCGAAAATGGCTGCTGATCAACCCTCTCCCGCCCTGAAAGAAATCTTCAACGCCGAACGTCTGCAGCACATCGCCACCGAAATGACCGCCGTCTACCCCGCGTTCAACGCCAAGGCCTTCCTGAAATTGGCCAACGAAGGCCTCGAGCACTTGTCGATCATGCAACGCATGGCCAGGGTCAGCGAGTGCCTGCACGCGGTGCTGCCATTGAGTTATGAAGAGACGCTCGAAGTGCTTTACGCCCTCGCCCCGCGACTGAACAGCGGCTTCGTCAGCATCTCGTTGCCGCACTACGTCGCGACCTACGGCGCTGACCGGTTCGAGCTGTCCATGGACGCACTCAAATACTTCACCGCATTCGGTTCATCGGAGTTCGCGATCCGGCACTTCCTGCGCAGGGATCTGAAACCCACGCTGGCGCAGATGCATCGCTGGTCGCTGGATGCCAACGAACATGTCCGGCGCCTGGCCAGCGAAGGCAGCCGACCGCGTCTGCCATGGTCGTTTCGCCTGGAGCGAATCCAGGCCGACCCGACACTCGCCGCCGCCATTCTCGACAATCTCAAGGCCGATGCCAGCCTGTATGTGCGCAAGTCGGTGGCCAACCACCTCAACGACATCACCAAGGACCATCCCGACTGGGTGCTCGACCTGATCGAGCGCTGGTCACTGGAAAACAAACACACCGCCTGGATCGCCAGGCATGCCCTGCGCAGCCTGATCAAGCAAGGCAACCAGCGGGCGCTGGCAATCATTGGTGCGGGCGGCAAGCCTGAGGTCGAGATCATCAGGGTGAAGGTGGAACCGCCGGTGATTCGCCTGGGCGAAAAAATCAGCCTGTCCTTTACCGTGAAATCCACCGTGCCGGACAGCCAGCGGCTGGTGATCGACTATGCCATCGATTACGTCAAAGCCAACGGCAGCAGCTCGGCGAAGGTATTCAAGCTCAAGGCCTTCACGCTGCCCGGCAACGCCACCGAGACCATTGCCCGCGGCCAGCACATCAAGGAACTGACCACCCGCCGGCATTACGCCGGCAGGCACGCCGTGCATATTCTGGTGAACGGCGAGCGCCTGGCCAGCACAGCGTTCGAGATTATCGCTGACGCGGATTGACCGCACCGCCGGATCGACCGGGCAACATGCGAGTCAGCGTGTTATCGCGAACCCAGTAGTGATGGAACAATCCCGCCGCCGCATGTGCGCCGATCAACCAGTAACCGGTACTGCCGAGCAGTTCGTGCCAGTACTTGAACTGCTTGGCCAGGGCCGGATCGACGGCAAGCGGCGACGGCAGGAAGAAGCCGAAATAAGGCACAGGCTTGCCCGCCGCCGACAGCATCAGCCAAGCCAACAGGGGGGTGGCGATCATCAGCCCATACAGCGCCAGATGCATCATGTGCGTAATGCCGCTCTGCCAGCCGGGCAAGGCCGGAGCGATCGGCGGCCGAGGCGTCAGACGCCCGAGCAATCGCACCCAGACCAATCCGAAAATGCTCAGCCCGAACAAGCCATGCAACCCGAGAAACAGTCCTCTCAACGCGTGCCCCTTGGGCAGCAGGCCCTTGATTTCGATGCAGGCATAAACGCCGACAAACAGCGCCAGCATCAGCCAGTGCAAGGTGATCGACAGTGTTCCATACCGCTGAGTCGTTGAGTTGCGGGTCATCGTGAGCCTCGTTAACGTCATGACCGACTGCCGATTGATTCGCGCAATCCGGATCCGGTTTAGCACCGAAATCTACTGACGACACATTGCCCGGCCAGTCTTAAGACAATCTGAAGAAAGCCTCGACCACTCTTTCGCCACCTTCAGACTTCGTTAAGAATTGCCCCCGATACTCCTCCCACACTGACCCCGGGAGGCGTCTTCCAATGCCCGATTTTAACTGGAACATCCCTCTGCCGCTGCGGTTCGGCCAAGCCGAAACCCCGCAAACCAGTCTGGCCAGAGCCCTGCCGGGCGACCCCCAACGTCCCTTCTTCGAAGCCTTTATCCAGCAACGTTTTCGCAAGGCTCACGGGGCCGACATTCGTCATTTCATGCCGGAACTGTTCGGTATGCACGCCGCCTCAGGCGCACTGTGTGCGGTGGCCGGCGTCCGTCTGGCCAACAGCGGACAACTGTTTCTGGAGTGTTACCTGGATGAACCGATCGAGCCGCTGATCAGTGCCGCGGCCAACCGCCCCGTGGACCGGGCCGATATCGTCGAGGTGGGCAACCTGGCCGCCAGCGACACCGGCAGTGCGCGCATGAGCATCATCGCCATCACCTACCTGCTGGCAATGGGCGGCCTGGATTGGGTGGCGTTCACCGGCAACCTCGGCTTGGTAAACAGCTTTCATCGCCTGGGCTTGAAACCCGTGACCCTCTGCGCTGCCGACCCTGCCCGGCTGGGCGACGATCGCCACAGCTGGGGCAGTTATTACGAGAGCAAGCCCTGGGTACATGTCGGCAACATCCGCGCCGGCTTCATCCATTTGCGCGACAGCGGGATGTTCAATCGCCTGGGGTTGCCATCGTCCATCGAGGAATCCAGCCATGTCGCCTGAAGTGGAGCGTTTCAAACAGACCCTGCGCAGCCATGCCGAACGCAAGACCAGTGCCATCGCCCTGTGGGGCGATCAACTGAAAGTCGACTACGCCACGCTATACGCCGAAGTGGTGTATCGCCAGCAGCGGCTGCGCGATGAAAACGTCAAGGTGGTTGCACTGGCACTGGATAATGGCACCGAAGCCATGCTCTGGGACCTGGCCACGCTGTTCGAAGGCCTGACCTGCCTGGCGTTGCCGGCCTTTTTCAGCGCGGCTCAACGCAGCCATTGCCTGGCGCAGAGCCAGGCCGAGCTGGTGATTGCCGAACCGGAGCTGGACACCGAACTGCAAAGCGCCGGGTATGAGAAAGGCGGTGAATTCTGGCGTCGCAGCTTCAGCGGCCCGAACCGGATGCCCGAAGGCACCGCCAAACTGACCTTCACTTCCGGTACCACGGGCACTCCGAAAGGCGTGTGCCTGAGTGCCGAGAGCATTCTGCAAGTCGCCCGCGAACTGGATCAGGCCAGTAAACCTACTCAGGCGCAGCATCATCTGGCCCTGCTGCCCCTGGCGATCCTGCTGGAAAATATCGGCTGTTATGCCGCGTTATACGCAGGGGCCACACTGAGCGTGCCGAGTCAGAAAACCCTGGGCATCGAGGGTGCCAGTGGCGTTGACGTGCCGCGATTGCTCGGCTGCCTGGCCACCCGCGCCCCTGAAAGCCTGATCCTGGTGCCGCAATTGCTCCTGTTGCTGGTCAGCGCCGCCGAGCAAAAAGCCTTCTTCCCCTACTCGTTGCGTTTTGTCGCGGTGGGGGGCGCACGGGTCGCCGAGCAATTGTTGCATCGCGCGCAACGTGTCGGCCTGCCGGTCTATGAGGGTTACGGCTTGTCTGAGTGCTCATCGGTGGTGTGCCTCAATCGACCTGAAGCGCGACGCCCTGGAAGTGTCGGCCGACCCCTGCCGACGGTGCAGATTCGCCTCGCCGACGACGGCGAAGTGCTGATCAAGGGTTCGACCCTGCTCGGTTATCTGGGAGAAGCACCGCACACCGGTGAATGGTGGCCCAGCGGCGATCTGGGCGAGTTCGATGCCGAGGGTTTCCTCTACCTCAAGGGACGCAAGAAGCATCAATTCGTCACCAGTTTCGGGCGCAACGTGAACCCGGAGTGGGTCGAGGCCGAATTGACCCAGCGCCGTCATATCGCCCAGGCCTTCGTCCATGGCGAAGCCTTGCCCCGCAACCATGCGCTGCTCTGGCCCCATCGCCCTGATTGCACCGACGAACAACTGGCAGCCGCCGTGGCCGAGGCCAACGAGGCCTTGCCCGATTACGCCCGGGTCCATCACTGGAGCCGCCTGGACCAACCCTTCACAGCCGCCAATGGCCTGCTGACCGCCAACGGCCGACCGCGACGGGATGCCATCGTCAAGCATTACCGGGCGCAGCTGACCGAACCCGCCCTTTGCGAGGAATCCGCATCATGAGTTTTTTTGACAGGCTACAAGAAGCGACCCGGCACGAACGCCATGAGCTGTTCAATCTGCCCATCATCCGTGACGCCCTCGAAGGCAAAGTCAGCCTGGAAAGTTACCGGGCCTTCCTGGCGCAAGCCTACTATCACGTGCGCCACACCGTGCCATTGATGATGGCGTGCGGGGCGCGCCTGCCGTCGCGCCTTGAATGGCTGCGTGAAGCCGTGTGCGAGTACATCGAGGAAGAATACGGCCACGAACAATGGGTGCTCAATGACATCGAGGCGTGCGGCGGCGACAAGGACGCGGTGCGCGATGGCCGGCCGTCCTTGCCCATCGAACTGATGGTCAGCTTCCTCTACGACTTGATCGCCCGGGACAACCCGGTTGGCCTGTTCGGCATGGTCAATGTATTGGAGGGCACCAGCATCGCCCTGGCCACCCATGCCGCCGGCAGCATTCGCGAACGTCTGGATCTGCCGGAAAGCGCCTTCAGTTACCTCAGCTCCCACGGTTCGCTGGATATCGAGCATATGCAGACCTATCGCCAGCTGATGAACAAACTGGAGGATCCGGCCGACCAGGCGGCCGTTATCCATGCGTCCAGGGTGGTATACCGGCTCTACGCCGATATGTTCCGGGGCTTGCCACGTGATGAGGAATACCTCCATGCGCCTGTCTGAAGCGCGGGTGGTACTGACCGGTGCCAGCGGCGGCATCGGCCTGGCCATCGCCACCGCGCTGTGCGCCAGTGGCGCCCGGGTGCTGGCGGTAGCCCGGCATCGGGAACCGCTGGAGCCGTTGCTCGAGCGCTATCCGCAACACTTGTGCTGGCTTGGCGCCGACCTGACCCTGGTTGCGGACCGGCACAAAGTGCTGGCGGCGGCCGAAATCATTGGCGGCATCAACCTGCTGATCAATGCCGCCGGAGTCAATCACTTCGCCATGCTCGAACAACTGGCTGACACTGACGTTGACGCCATGCTGGCGGTGAACATCAGCGCGCCGATTTGCCTGACCAAAACCTTGCTGCCCCTGCTCAAGCAAGCCGAGAGCGCGATGGTGGTGAACGTCGGCTCGACCTACGGCTCGATCGGCTACCCCGGTTATGCCAGCTACTGCGCCAGCAAATTCGCGTTGCGCGGTTTTTCCGAAGCCTTGCGCCGGGAACTGGCGGACACCCGGGTCGGTGTTCTCTATGTCGCGCCCCGTGCGACTCGCACGAGCATGAACAGCCCGGCGGCGCAGGCCTTGAATGACGCACTCAAATCCAACGTCGATGATCCGCAACACGTCGCCTCGGCGGTGATGCACGCCATCGCCGGTGATCGCCGCGACTTGTACCTTGGCTGGCCGGAACGCTTCTTCGTGCGCCTCAACAGCTTATTGCCGAACCTGGTGGACCGGGGCTTGCGCAAGCAATTGCCACTGATCCGCCGCCTCAGTCAAAAACCTGAAAACGAGCATATGAAACCATGAAAAAACTGACCTTTTGCCTGCTGCTGGGGACCCTGAGCCAGAGCGTCTGGGCCCTGGACACTGCCGACCAGCAACGTCTCGCCGGCATCCAGCAAAGCTGGGCGCATATCCAATACGAACTGCCCGCCGAGCAACGCACCGCCGCCTTCGAAAAACTCGCCACCCAGGCGTCGGCCTTTACCCGGGAGCGCCAGTCGGTGGCCGAGGCGTGGATCTGGTCCGGCATCGTCACCAGCAGTTGGGCCGGAGCCCAGGGCGGGCTCGGGGCGCTGAGCAAGGTCAAGGACGCCAAGGTCGATCTGGAAACTGCCCTGAACCTGGACCCCAAAGCCCTGCAAGGTTCGGCCTACACCAGCCTCGGCGCACTGTACGACCGCGTACCGGGCTGGCCCATCGGTTTCGGCGACGCCGACAAGGCCGAGCAATTGCTCAAACAAGCCTTGCAACTCAACCCGAACGGCATCGATAGTCTGTACTTCTGGGGTGATCACCTCTACCGTCAGAAACGCTACAGCGAAGCCAGGGGCGCCCTGCAAAAAGCCCTGCAGGCAGATCCACGGCCAGGCCGCGAAACCGCCGACGCCGGGCGCCGTAAAGAGATCCAGGCCTTGCTGGTGGATGTGAACAAGAAACTCAACTGACAGGAGTCCGTGTGCGCTTACTACTGATCGAGGACGATATAGCCCTGGGCGAAGGCATCCATCAAGCCCTGGGCCGCGAAGGCTACACGGTCGACTGGTTGCAGGACGGCAGCAGCGCCTTGCATTCACTGCTCAGTGAAACCTTTGACCTGGCGGTGCTTGACCTTGGCCTGCCGCGCATGGACGGGCTCGAAGTGCTGCGGCGCTTGCGCGACAGTGGTTCCAACCTGCCGGTACTGATCCTCACCGCCCGGGATGCCACCGAAGACCGCATCGCCGGACTGGATGCCGGGGCTGACGATTACCTGATCAAACCTTTCGACCTGGCGGAACTCAAGGCTCGTCTGCGGGCCTTGTTACGGCGCAGCGCCGGCCGCGCCCACGCGCTGATCGAACATGCCGGCATCAGCCTGAACCCCGGGACCCAGCAGGTCAGCTATCAGGGTGAGCCGGTGGCCCTGACCCCCAAGGAGTATCAACTGCTGCATGAACTGCTCTCGCCTCCGGGCCGGTCATGACCCGCGATCATCTGATGCAGTTGCTGTACGGCTGGAACGAGGAAGCGGAAAGCAACACCCTGGAGGTGCACATCCACCATCTGCGCAAGAAATTTTCCAGCGACCTGATCCGTACCGTCCGGGGTGTCGGTTACCTGGTCGAGGAGCGTCGATGACCTCGATCCGGCGTCGCACCCTGACCCTGATCATCGGCCTGATGCTCGCCGGCCTGGGGGTGATCAGCGTGCTCAATCTGCATGACAGCAACCACGAAATCGCCGAAGTCTACGATGCCCAATTGGCCCAGAATGCCCGGTTGCTGCAGGGTGTGATGCGCATGCCCATGGCGAGCAAGGAACACGCCGAGTTGTATCAGGCGTTCAACAAGGCCTTGAGCGAAGCGGTTCCCGGGGTCGATGGCCATCCCTATGAGAGCAAGCTTGCCTTTCAGGTGTGGAATCCCAAGGGCGAAGTGCTGGTGCATACGGCCAGCGCGCCCTCCTTCTCCGCGCCCCCGACGAAACCCGGCTTCAGCGACGTGGTGGATCTGCATGATCGCCATTGGCGCGCGTTCATGCTCGAGGACAAACACAATGATTTGCGGATCTGGGTCGGCGAGCGTGACGACGTGCGTTCGGACCTGGTGGACCGGATCGTACGTCATACACTGTGGCCCAATGTGCTGGGCAGCCTCATTCTCGCGGCCATGGTCTGGCTGGCGATTGGCTGGGGCCTCCAGCCCCTGGCGAATATGGCGGCGACATTGCGGGCGCGGCACAGCGGGTCGCTGGAACCGTTGCAACTGACCCCGCTGCCCAGCGAACTGGAACCGATGCAGGCGGAGCTCAATCGCATGCTCGGCACAGATCCAGGAAGTGCTCGGCCGCGAGCGGCGCTTCATCGCCGACGCCGCCCATGAAATGCGCACGCCCCTGGCAGTCCTGCGGGTGCATGCGCAAAACCTGCTGGAGGCCGGCACCGAACAGGAGCGCCGCGAATCCCTGGAATTCCTGATCGCGGGTGTCGACCGGACCAGCCGCCTGGTCAACCAGTTGCTGACCATGGCCCGCCTGGAACCGAACACCGTGACCCCGGCATTGCACGCCATCGATCTGACCGACACCGTACGCGACAGTCTGGTTCAGCTCACCCCCTGGCTGCTGAGTAAACACCTGGAATTGGCCTTCGACGTCAACGAGCGTCCGATTAAAGTGGTCAGCGACGCCGCCGCCATCGACATTGCCCTGAACAACCTGATCAGCAATGCCGCGAACTTTTCACCCGAACATGGCGTGATCAGGGTGCAATTGAGCCAGGCCGACGGATTTTATAACTTGAGCGTCGAGGATCAGGGACCGGGCATCGACGAAGCGGATCGTGGACGCCTGTTCGAACGCTTCTACAGTCGCGGGAACGCGCAAGGGGCCGGACTGGGGCTGACGATCGTCAACACCATCGCCACTCGACTGGGTGGACGGATCACCCTGATCAACCGGCCTGAAGGCGGCTTGCGGGCGACCCTGTCGATACCCGACAAATAAATCCGCTGACACACCGCCCCCCTGTAGGAGCTGGCTTGCCAGCGAAGGCGGCGTGTCAGTCGACATATAAATCCGCTGACACACCGCCCCCCCTGTAGGAGCTGGCTTGCCAGCGAAGGCGGCGTGTCAGTCGACATAGGTATTGGCCGATATGACGTCTTCGCTGGCAAGCCAGCTCCTACAGGGGATCGGGGCCCAGCAATAGAGCCTGTTCGCTCTCGCACAGCTGCACCACGTAATCCCACAACACCCGCAGCCGCACCGACTTGTGCAACTCGCGCCGCGTGCTGATCCAGTAGCTGCGCAGGATGCTTTCTTCCGGCAACAACGGCACCAGACCGGGATCGGCGCTGGCCATGTAGCACGGCAACACGGCGATCCCCAACCCCGAGCGCGCGGCCTGTTGCTGGGCGATGACGCTGGTGCTGTGGAAGACCACCCGCGGATTGCGGCAAAAGCTGTTGAGAAACATCAATTCCTGGCTGAACAGCAAGTCGTCGACGTAGCCGATCCAGGCATGGCGCCCCAGATCTTCGCGGCTGAGCAGCGCCGGCGAGCGGTCCAGATAGTCCTGGCTGGCATAGAGCGCCAGGCGATAGTCGGTGAGTTTGCGGGTGACCAGCATGTCGGCGGCCGGGCGTTCCAGGTGGATGCTGATCTCGGCTTCGCGGTTGAGGATGCTGACGAAGCGCGGCACTGCCACCAGCTCCACTTCCAGCCCCGGATACCGCTCGAACAGGCCGTTCATGCGACTGGCGAGGAACATGATGCCCAGGCCTTCCGTGACCCCTACGCGAATCTTGCCCAGGGGCGCCGTGGATTGGGTGATTTCTTCCTGGGCCAGCAAGGCGACGTTTTCCATGGCTTCGGCGTGCTTGAGCAGCGCTTCGCCGGCCGGGGTCAACTCATAGCCCTGGGCGTGCTGGACAAACAGCGCGGTGCCCAGGCTCTTTTCAATGGCCTCGATGTGCCGGGCCACGGTGGCGTGGGTGGTGTTCAAACGCCGCGCTGCGGTGAGCAAACGCCCGCTGCGCTGCAATTCGAGAAAAAACCTCAGGTCATTCCAGTCGAACATTAATCATCCTTGAGACTTTGCTATGACAGGCGCTGTCTAAAAACGCACAGCGGCTGCGCAAAAACTAACATTCTTTTGACGAAAGCTAACAACTAGGATGACTGACGACAAGAACAATACCAAGAGGTCAGGGATGCAGACTTCCCTCGATGAATTCGACTACATCGTGGTCGGTGCCGGGCCGGCCGGCTGTTTGCTGGCGAATCGGCTGTCGGCCAACCCGCAACACCGGGTGCTGCTGCTCGAAGCCGGCGGTCGCGACAACTATGCGTGGATTCACATCCCCGTGGGTTACCTGTTCTGCATCGGCAACCCGCGTACCGACTGGTGCTTCAAGACCGAAGCGCAGCCCGGACTGCAAGGTCGCACCCTGAGCTACCCGCGGGGCAAGGTGCTCGGTGGCTGCTCCTCGATCAACGGCATGATCTACATGCGCGGCCAGGCCGGCGACTACGATGGCTGGGCCGCCGACGGCAATCCCGGCTGGAGCTGGAACGAAGTGTTGCCGCTGTTCAAGAAAAGCGAAAACCACTTTGCCGGCGACTCGCAGTTTCACGGCGCCTGCGGCGAATGGCGGATCGAGCGTCAACGGCTGTCGTGGCCGATTCTGGATGCCTTCCAACAGGCAGCCGGGCAAAGCGGCATCGCCAGCATCGAAGACTTCAACCAGGGCGACAACGAAGGCTGTGGCTACTTCCAGGTCAATCAGAAGGCCGGGGTCCGCTGGAATGCGGCCAAAGCCTTTCTCAAACCGATTCGCAACCGTCCCAATTTCACCCTGTTGACCGGTGTCGAAGTCGACCGTGTGCTGCTGGAGAATGGCCGCGCCTCTGCAATCAGTACGCGCTGGCAAGGCCAGGCGAGAACCTTCAAGGCGCGCCAGGAGATCGTGCTGTGCGCCGGTTCCGTCGGTTCACCGAGCATCCTCCAGCGCTCCGGGATCGGCCCGCGCCCGCTGCTGCAACGTCTGGGCATCGGCGTCGCCCGTGAGCTGCCCGGGGTCGGCGGCAACCTGCAGGATCACCTGCAACTGCGGATGATCTACAAACTGCAGAACGCCCGCACCCTGAACCAGATTGCCGGCAGCCTGTGGGGCAAGATGGGCATGGGCCTGCGTTACCTGTATGACCGCAGCGGCCCGCTGTCCATGGCGCCCAGCCAACTCGGCGCGTTTGCCCGGTCGGGGCCGGAGCAGACCTCGGCCAATCTTGAATACCATGTGCAGCCGCTGTCCCTGGAACGCTTCGGCGAACCGTTGCACGCGTTCCCCGCGTTCACCGCATCGGTCTGCGATCTGCGCCCGCAAAGCCGGGGGCGCATAGAGATTCGCTCTGCCGATCCGCAGCAAGCACCGCTGATTCAGCCCAATTATCTAAGCCACCCAGAAGATTTGCGGGTCGCGGCCGACGCCATTCGCCTGACCCGGCGCATCGTCTCGGCTCCGGCCCTGCAAGCGTTCAAACCGGTCGAATACCTGCCCGGCGACAGCTTGCAAAGCGAAGCAGAGTTGCACGAAGCCGCCGCGCGAATCGGCACCACGATTTTCCATCCGGTCGGCACCTGCCGCATGGGCAATGACGCGGACGCTGTGGTCGACGCCGAGCTGCGGGTTCATGGAATCCCCGGCCTGCGCATCGCGGATGCCTCGATCATGCCGCGCATCACCTCGGGCAACACCTGCTCGCCGACGCTGATGATTGGCGAAAAAGCCGCCCAGCTCATCCTCAACCCCTCGACAAGGAGCCTGACCTCACCCATGGAACGGGTCACGAATGCCTGAACCACTTATGCGATCAATGTAGGAGCTGGCTTGCCAGCGAAAGCGGTCTATCGGCCGATACATATATCGGCTGACACACCGCTTTC
>NZ_MULM01000114.1:0-32772 GCF_002029345.1 Pseudomonas sp. VI4.1 | reverse complement strand
CTACCTGATCGCCGAATGGGCCCACCGCAAGGGCCGCCCGACCCTGCCTGAAAGCGTGCAAGCCTGGTCGCAACCGCTGCCCCCCGAACAATGGGCCCAGCCCAGCCCCGCCCTGCGAAAAGCCAACGCCCTGGTCAAGACCGCCATGGACAAAAAAAGGCGCGAACTTCGTCGACGCCTGCAAGGCGGCGGGGCTGCATTGAACCCGCCGCCATACCTGGCCTGGTAGCCGACTGATTTGGCGCTAGCGGAACAGAGGGGGCGCGAAGCGATCTTGATCTAAAACCAGTAGCGCTCGCACCTGTCCTTAAATAAAAAACGCCCAGTGCGGTGCATCGGGCGTTAGGGTGAAACAGATGTAAACCTATTTCAGGACTAGACATTATATCTAGGGTGTTACCTGATAACCGCGCTGCTGCATGCAACTGGCGTAGGCGGAAGAAGCGGCAGCCGTATTCTGTTCAGCACTGCGGCGATCCTGGCGACGGTCCTGACGTTGCCGGGCTCCGCCGACCACCGCGCCGGCCACCGCGGCATCCTTGGCTTTGTTCTGCCTATATTCCTGTTTGACATCGTCATCGACCCGGTCATAAAACTCGTCATGCTGACGACCGCGCGCCCCGGCCACCGCTGCGCCCGCGACTGCACCCGTGGCGGCACCACGGACCCGTCCACCTGATTGAGGGCTGGTGCTGGTGGTACCGCCGGCCTGAGCCTGGCACGCGCCTATGTCTTGCTGGATGATGTCCGGGGACTGCCCTTTGAGCGGCGTCACGGTCTCGGCCGTGGCGCACAGGCAGACCATGGAGAGCATCGTTGCGATGCAGGGTGAGAAGGACGTTTTCATAAAGACTCCACTGCTGACGAAGTGCCCTGGCGTTGCGGCCCCCGGGAGGACGCGCTGCAGCCTGGTTTGCACCCCTGACCGGATGTTCTACGTTAGGCCGCTTCTGCATTGACGACCCGCGCTTTTCGAATAAAACCCGCCACACCGACCATTGCGGCAAGGGCTACCAACAGCCAGGAGCCCAACATCACACAGAGAATGATGATCCCCAACTTGAAGCGCCAGCCGGCTGAATGGGCCTCCACAGTAGCCTGGGTCGTATTCATGGGGATCGTACCTGTTAACCGGTCGCTGCAGAGGCGGCGGTGTTTAAAAAGCTTAGCAGCCGTTTGCCCGTTTGGGCGTCTATGCTCCAGTGAACTTCGTCGGCCGGGAACAGCGTAAATGCAGTCACGTAGAGCCTTGCTGTTTCGGCCAGGCCGGCTCCTGCTGCTTGGTGCACTGGGGCTTAGCGGCTGCGTACGACTCGGGCCGGATTTCCAGGCGCCTGGCGAGGCCTGGGCCAAACACTGGGGTAGCCCGGCCCTCGAGCAATCCAGTCAACGCAGCCTGAACCCGGATCTTCGGCAGTGGTGGCAAGTCTTCGCCGATCCGGTCCTGGACCAGTTGATTGCCGAAGCCGATGCGCACAACGCCGACCTGGAAATCGCCGGTCTGCGGGTGATGGAAGCCCGCGCCCAGCTGGGTATCGCGCAAAGCGGACGTTACCCGCAGTTGCAGCAGGCCAGCGCCGACAGCCTGTACATCAACCGTCGGCAGTTTGGTGGCAGCAACCCGCAGGACAGTCATTTCTGGCAACACAGCGCTGCCTTCGACGTCGGCTGGGAGCTGGACTTCTGGGGGCGCTTCAGTCGCGCCATCGAGTCGTCCGACGCCAGCTACTTCGCCGCCCAGGCCAACTATGAAGACGTGCTGGTGTTGCTGCGCGCGCAAGTGGCCGAGACCTATTTCTCGCTGCGCACCACCGAAGCCCGTTTGCGTGTTGCCCGGGAAAACGCCGAGCAGCAAAAGCGCAACTTCGAGATCACCGAAAAGCTGTTCAACAGTGGCCAGCAGGCCGAACTCGACCTGCAACAGGCCAAGACCCAGTACCTGGGCACCTTGAGCACCATTCCCAATTTCGAGGATCAGTTGCAGCGCACCCGTAATGCGTTGGCGGTGCTGATCGGGCAACCGCCGGGCGCATTGCCGCAGCTGACCGAGCATCCAGGGCTGATTCCGCTGGTCGATCGCGCGGTGCTGCAGGACGTTCCGGCCAACCTGTTGCTGCGCCGGCCCGATGTGCGCGCCGCCGAGCTGAATGTCGCCGCCCAGTCCGCGCTGATCGGCGTGGCCGTTACCGACTTCTATCCATCGCTGACATTGCTTGGCAGCATCGTCTGGTCGGCCGACACCCTCAGTGGCACCTCGCGCAGCCTGGATTTTATCGGCGGCCCCAGCCTGCGCTGGAACCTGTTCGATCACGGCCAGATCAGCAACAACGTGCGGGTGCAGGACGCGCGGTTGCAGCAGTTGATCGAGGCTTACCGCGACAAGGTCCGCCAGGCTGCACGGGAAGCGGATGATGCTGCCTTTGGCCTGATCAAATCCCTGGAGCGCGAACGCATCCTCGGTGAAGCCGAGTTGTCCGCCAAGCGGTCGCTGGTGCTGGCCAGCGTGCAGTACCGCGAAGGCTACTCGGACTTTCAGCGGGTGCTGGATGCGCAGCGGGCCTTGCTCGAGCAACAGGACAACTACCTGGTGGCCCGCAGCAATGCGGTGAGCAATGCGATCGCCTTGTACAAAGCCCTCGGCGGTGGCTGGTACAGCCCCCGCCCGACAGTGGATCCGGCGACTCGCCAACAGATGGAACAACGCACCGACTGGGGTGATCTGCTGGAGGAGTCTGCCACCCCGGCACCCGCCTTTCCGATGTCTTACCAGGAACAAGCACCATGAGTGAAGCTCCGCGGCCCGCGTCCGAGACACCTGTCAGCCCGGCACCGGCACCTGTCGCCGACCCGACAAAAAAAGGCATCAAGTGGGTGCTGCTGGTGATCCTCCTGAGCCTGGCCTGGTACCTGTTGGCCGACCGATACACGCCCTATACGCAACAGGCCCGGGTGGGCGCCTTTGTGATTCCGGTGGCCTCGGAGGTGGCGGGGCGGGTGACCCGGGTCAACGTGCGCAACAACCAGGACGTCAAGGCCGGTGAACTGCTGTTCGAGGTCGACCCGCAGCCGTACCAGATTGCCGTCGACCGAGCGCGCGCCGACCTTGAATCGACCCGCCGGCAGATCGGCGCCAGCACCGCCGGCATTGCGGCCGCGCAAGCCAACTTGCGCGCCGCCCAGGCCAATGAGCTCAAGGCGCGGCAGGACAATCAGCGCCTGGAAGGCTTGTACCGCGAAGACCCCGGGACCATTTCCGTGCGCCTGCTGGAAGTGTCGCGCTCCACCCGCGAACAGGCGATCAGCCAGGTCGCCGCCGCCCGTGCCGAAGTGCAGCGCGCGCGTGAACAGGAGGGCGGCAGCGACGAAGACAACGCCACGTTGCGCAGCGCGGCCGCGGCGCTGTCAAAAGCCGAGCTGGACTTGGCCAACACGCAGATCCGCGCCCGCTCATCCGGGCTGGTCACCGATTTGCGCACCGATGTCGGGCAGTTTGCCGGGGCCGGCAGCCCGGTGATGACCCTGATCGCCATCCACGATGTATGGATCAGTGCCGACATGACCGAGAACAACCTCGGCCTGGTCAAGCCCGATACGCCAGTGACGATTGTGCTGGACGCGTTGCCGGGCGAGCTGTTCGAGGGGCGTGTGCGCAGTGTCGGCTACGGCGTCAGTGTCGGCCAGACACCCGCGCCCGGCACGCTGCCCAGCGTGCAGAACAGCCGTGACTGGCTGCGCCCGGCGCAACGTTTTCCGGTGATCATCGAGTTTTCCGAGGAGTCGTGGACCCGACTGCGCGACAGCGGTGCCGTCCGTGCCGTCCGTGCCGGCGGGCAGGCGGAAGTCATGGCGTTCCCGACTCAGGGCAATCTGCTGAATCCCCTGGGCCGGTTGTTTGTCGGCCTGATGAGTTGGCTATCGTATGTCTACTGAGCGCTCGCCCCGGGCGCAGCGCGCACTGCGCCTGGCCACGGGCACCGCGCTGTGCCTCGCCGCCAGCTTTGGCCTGGGGTTGCCGATTCCTTTTTTGGCCCCGGTGCTGGCCGTTTTGCTGCTGGCCACACTCAATCGACCGTTGCCGTTCAAGGCGGGCCTGGTACTGGCCCTGGCCGCGCTGTTGACCACCGCCATCGGCCTGCTGTTGATCCCGATCCTGCGTTATTACCCGGTCAGTGGCGTGCTGTTGATCGGCGTGTGTCTGTTCCTGGCTTTCCGCTATGGCTTGCGGGGTGGCAACAACCTGATCATGACCTTTCTGGTGATTGGCCTGACCATGATCTCGTCGGCCGGCGTCGCCGATTTCGAGCTGGGCGCCCTGGTCATCGGGGCATTGGTCAAGGGGTTGCACTCGCGGTGCTGGTGCTGCGTTGAGTCACTGGCTGTTTCCCGACCCGGCCAACGCCCCGTCACCCCCGGCCTCGCCGATCTTGCCAGCCGACGAGGTGGGCCGGTTGGCGCTGCGCACCACCCTGATCGTGCTGCCGACCTTCCTGTTGGCGCTGATCGATCCCGCCAGTTACCTGCCGATCATTCTCAAGGCCGTCAGCCTGGGTCAGCAGAGTTCGACGGCGACCGCCCGCAACGCCGGCCGCGAATTGGTCGGCTCGACCTTGTTCGGTGGCCTCCTGGCCATCCTGTTCTGGTGCGCCCTCAGCCTGTTCGTGCACCTGTGGATGTTCTTTCTGTGGATGCTGCTGTTCGCCCTGGTGCTGGCGCGCAAGTTATATGCGCTGAGCCCGACCCGCTTCAGCCCGGGATTCTGGCTCAACAGCCTGATCACGATGATTATCCTGCTGGGCCAGTCGGTACAGGACAGTGCGGCGGGCAAGGACGTCTACACCGCCTTTGCCGTGCGCATGGGGTTGTTCATCGTTGTCACGCTGTATGCCTGCCTGATGGTCAATCTGCTCAGCCAGCGTCGCGGCGGATCGCCCGGTAGCACCACGTCAACTCGGTGTTGAGGGTGAAATCATCGACTAAACTCACTCGGTTGGTCATGGAGAACACAACGGCCGCCCACAAACCTGGAGGAGCGAGCTTGCTCGCGATAGTCGCCGGAACACCGCGTGTTATCCAGCAAGCACGCGTTATCGTTGACGACCATCGCGAGCAAGCTCGCTCCTACAAAGGCGCGGCGATCTGCCAATCGGTCGTCATCTACCGGCATTTGTGAGGTCTTTTCAATGGCAAGGGACAAGAAGAAAGCGCCTAAGAGCAAGCTCGCTGAAAGCCCGAAACTGAAGAACAAAGTTTATCTTGAACAGCTGCGCGGCCTGCACGTCGAAATGGTCAAGTTGCAGGAATGGGTAAAGGCCAAGGGCGCCAAGATCTGCATCATCTTCGAGGGGCGCGACGGGGCCGGCAAGGGCGGGACGATCAAGGCGCTGACCGAAAGGGTCAGCCCGCGAGTGTTTCGGGTGGTGGCGCTACCGGCACCGACCGATCGCGAGAAAAGCCAGATGTATGTCCAGCGTTACCTGCCGCACCTGCCCGCGGCGGGCGAAGTGGTGATCTTCGACCGTAGCTGGTACAACCGCGCGGGCGTCGAGCGGGTGATGGGGTTCTGCACCAAGGAGCAGGTGGCCGGTTTCCTGAAAACGGCACCGAATGTGGAGCGGGCCATCGTCGATTCGGGCGTCATCCTGCTCAAGTACTGGCTGGAAGTCAGCCCGCAGGAGCAGACCCGCCGGCTTGAAGCGCGGATCAAGGACGGCCGCAAAATCTGGAAGCTGACCCCGATGGATCTCAAGTCGTACAGCCGCTGGTATGACTACTCGCGGGCGCGCGACGACATGTTCATGACCACCGATACCGAACATGCGCCCTGGCTGGTGGCCAACTCGAACGACAAGCGCCGGGCCCGCCTCAACATCATCAGCGATTTGCTCAGCCGCATTCCCTACGAGGAAGTCGCGCGCGAGAAGGTGATATTGCCCAAGCGGCAGAAGCCCGGTGGTTATCGCGAACCGGATTATCCGCTACGACGAATTCCCGAAAAATTCTGACGGCTCGTTCAAGTCTGTCTGCGTTGCACACCAAGGGGTCGCAGTGCCATGAGCCAATCGGATAGTTTGCCCCCCTTGCCGGAACCGGGGCGGATTGCGCGTCGCGAGTCGAGCGCAGATCAGGCCGGCTGGAGCCGCTGGCTGCCGGGACTGCAAACCCTGCGCGGATACAAGATGGCCTGGTTGCGGCACGACCTTGTGGCCGGACTGGTGCTGACCACCATGCTGGTGCCTGTCGGTATCGCCTATGCGGTGGCATCGGGCGTACCCGGCATCTACGGTCTCTACGCGACCATCATTCCGCTACTGGCTTATGCGCTGTTCGGGCCCAGCCGGATTCTGGTGCTGGGGCCGGACTCTTCGCTGGCGGCCGTGATCCTCGCCGTCGTCCTGCCACTGTCCGGCGGTGATCCGCAACGGGCCATTGCCCTGGCCGGCATGATGGCGATCGTGTCGGGGGCGGTGTGCATCCTGGCGGGCATCGCGCGCCTGGGTTTCGTCACCGAACTGCTATCCAAACCGATCCGCTACGGCTACATGAACGGTATCGCGCTGACGGTATTGATTAGTCAACTGCCCAAGTTTTTCGGTTTTTCGATCGAGTCCGACGGCCCGCTGAGAAACATCTGGGCGATCGCAACGGCGGTAATGGATGGCAAGACCAACTGGACCGCGTTCATGGTGGGCGCCGCCACCCTGTTAGTGATCCTGCTGCTCAAGGGGCACAAACGGATACCGGGCATTCTGATTGCCGTGGCAGGCGCGACTGTCGCCGTGGGTGTGCTGGATCTTGCAGCGCGGGGTGGGGTGAAGGTCCTGGGCTCGCTGCCCCAGGGGCTGCCAGCCTTCGCCATTCCCTGGATCACCACCGCCGATATCGTCCCCGTGCTGATCGGCGGTTGCGCCGTCGCCCTGGTGTCATTCGCCGACACCAGTGTGCTTTCGCGCGTCTACGCGGCGCGCACCCGTACCTACGTGGACCCGAACCAGGAGATGGTGGGACTGGGCGTCGCCAACCTGGCCGCCGGTTTGTTCCAGGGGTTTGCGATCAGCAGCAGTTCATCCCGCACCCCCGTGGCCGAGGCCGCAGGCGCGAGAACCCAGCTGACCGGTGTCGTCGGCGCGCTTGCCGTGGCCTTGCTGTTGGTGGTGGCGCCGGACCTGTTGCAGGATTTACCCAATAGCGCATTAGCTGCAGTGGTGATTGCCTCCGCCATCGGCCTGATCGAGGTGAGCGACCTGCGACGAATCTATCGCATCCAGCGCTGGGAGTTCTGGCTGTCGATCGTCTGTACCGTTGGCGTGGCCGTGTTCGGCGCGATTGAAGGCATCGGCCTGGCCATCGTCATCGCCGTCATCGAGTTTCTGTGGGATGGCTGGCGGCCTTATTCGGCGGTGCTGGGCAGCACCGATACCGTCAAGGGCTACCACGACATCAAGCGCTACCCCGAGGCGCGCCTCATACCCGGTCTGGTGCTGTTTCGTTGGGATGCACCCCTGTTCTTCGCCAATGCCGAGCTGTTCCATGACCGGGTTCTGGATGCCGTAGCGACGTCGCCCACGCCGGTGCGCTGGCTGGTCGTTGCGGCGGAACCGGTGACCAGCGTCGACGTGACCTCTGCGGACATGCTGGCGGAGCTGGACGAGACCTTGCACGGGGCGGGCATCAAGTTGTGCATCGCCGAGATGAAGGACCCGGTCAAGGACAAGCTCAAGCGATTCGGGCTGTTCGCGCGGCTGGGTGAGGCGGCGTTTTTTCCAACGATAGATGATGCAGTCGACAGCTATCTGGTGATTCATCCGCAGGATTCGCCAGCTTCACTGGACCGTCATCAGCGTTGAATCCCCGTGAAAGCGAGCCTGCTCCCGGAGGCTGCACTTTCACGGGAAAACGTGATTACTCCAGATGTTCGGGCTTCACCGGATCCCCCGATTTCATCTCCAGTTTCTCCCTCATGTCTTCAAATATCTTGTCGTAGAATTTGTGAGTTGAACCGATTTGGCTATGCACCTTGGGGATACCGTACTTCTCAAGAATTTTCGTGAAATTGCTGGCAAAGTTGTAGGCCTGATCCTTGGGCAGGAAGAACGTTTCGCTCATGTCCTTGCCCTGGATCGAACCATGCAACTTGAACTGCATGCCTTTGCCTTCCTTGGGATCCTGAAAGACTTCATAGTCGAAACACAGGTCGTAGCTGACGTCGTCCTTATTCAGCGCATGGCGCTCGATATGCAGATGTCCGGGTTCGAACGTTGCCATTGCCGTCTCTCCTCACAAATAAGTAATGCCGGCTTTCTCGGTGCTGATCCGGGTACCGGCCGTGCCTTGAACGATAGCCTCGATGTCCGAGAGTGAACCGATCACCGCGACTTTTCCAGTGTGGCGGGCGAATTCGCAGGCGGCCTGGACCTTAGGCCCCATGGACCCTGCCGCGAAGCCGAGTTTTTCCATTTCGTCGGGGTGGGCCTGGGCGATGGCTTTCTGGGTCGGTTTGCCGAAATCGATGTAGGCGGCATTGACGTCGGTGGCGATCACCAGCAGATCGCTGTCCAGTTGTTCGGCCAGCAGCGCCGAGCACAGGTCCTTGTCGATCACCGCTTCGACGCCCTGCAGTTTGCCGCTGGCGCCGTACATCGTGGGGATGCCGCCACCGCCGGCGCAAATCACGATGCTGCCTTTTTCCAGCAGCCACTTGATCGGACGGATTTCGAAGATGCGTTTGGGGCGGGGGCTGGCGACTACGCGGCGAAATTTGTCGCCATCCGGCGCAATTGCCCAGCCTTTCTCTGCGGCGAGTTTTTCCGCTTCGGCCTGGGTGTAGACCGGACCGATGGGCTTGGTCGGGTTCTGGAACGCCGGGTCATTGGCATCGACTTCGACCTGGGTGAGCAGGGTGGCGAAGGGCACTTCGAAGTCCAGCAGGTTGCCCAGTTCCTGTTCAATGATGTAGCCGATCATGCCTTCGGTTTCGGCACCGAGCACGTCCAGCGGATAAGGTGAAACCGAGGTGTAGGCGGCCGCTTGCAACGACAACAGGCCAACCTGGGGACCGTTGCCGTGGGCGATCACCAGTTGATTGCCCGCGTGGATCTTGGCGATCTGTTCCGTGGCGATCCGGATGTTGGCGCGCTGATTGTCCGAGGTCATGGGTTCACCCCGGCGGAGCAGGGCGTTACCGCCCAGAGCAACGACGATACGCATGATGCAGTCCTTCTAAACAGAGAGGTAGCGGATGTACCCTGTAGGAGCCGGCTTGCTGGCGAAGGCGATACGCCTCGGTGTATCTGACAGACCGAGGTGAGGCCATCGCCAGCAAGCCGGCTCCTACAGGGGGAGGACCGCAGGAACGAGTCTTCAGATATCCGCCAACGCCGCCACCAGGATCGCCTTGATCGTGTGCATGCGGTTCTCCGCTTGCTCGAAGGCAATGTTGGCCGGCGATTCGAAGACCTCTTCAGTCACTTCGACGCCATTGGCCAGGTGTGGATAACGGGCGGCGATGTCCTTGCCGACCTTGGTTTCGCTGTTGTGGAAGGCTGGCAGACAGTGCATGAATTTCACTCGCGGGTTGCCCGAGGCTTTCATCATCTGCGCGTTGACCTGGTACGGCAGCAGTTGCTCGATGCGCTCGTCCCATGCCTCCACGGGCTCGCCCATCGATACCCAGATGTCGGTATGAATGAAGTCGACGCCCTTGACCGCGGCTTTCGGATCTTCAGTGATGGTGATGCGCGCGCCGCTGTCTTCGGCAAACGCCTTGCACTGATCGATGAAATCCTGATGTGGCCACAGTGCCTTGGGCGCGGCGATGCGCACGTCCATGCCCAGTTTGGCGCCGATCATCAGCAGCGAGTTGCCCATGTTATAGCGGGCGTCGCCAAGGTAGGCGTAGCTGATCTCGTGCAACGGCTTGTCGCTATGTTCGCGCATGGTCAGGGTGTCGGCGATCATTTGCGTGGGGTGGAATTCGGCGGTCAGGCCGTTGAACACCGGTACGCCGGCGAACTCGGCCAGCTCTTCGACGATTTCCTGTTCGAAGCCGCGGTATTCGATGGCATCGAACATCCGCCCCAGCACGCGGGCGGTGTCTTTCATGCTTTCCTTGTGACCGATCTGCGACGACACCGGGTCGATGTAGGTGACGTGGGCGCCCTGGTCATGGGCCGCGACTTCGAACGCGCAACGGGTGCGGGTCGAGGTTTTTTCGAAAATCAACGCGATGTTCTTGCCTTGCAGGTGCGGACGCTCGGTGCCGGTGTACTTGGCGCGCTTGAGGTCGCGGGACAGGTCCAGCAGATAGTGCAGCTCGCGCGTGGTGTGATGCATCAGCGACAGCAGGCTGCGGTTGCGCATGTTGAAAGCCATGACGGGATCTCCTTAATAGTCGATAGGGTCGCGAATGATCGGGCAGGTCATGCAGTGGCCGCCGCCACGGCCGCGGCCGAGTTCGCCGGCGCTGATGGTGATGACTTCCACTCCGGCCTTGCGCAGCAGGGTGTTGGTGTAGGTGTTGCGGTCATAGCCGATCACCACGCCCGGCTCCACGGCCACCACGTTGTTGCCGTCGTCCCATTGCTCGCGTTCGGCGGCGAAGCTGTTGCCGCCCGTTTCCACCACGCGCAACGCCTTGAGGTTGAGGGCCTGGGCCACGGTGTCGAGGAAGCTGGTTTCTTCGCGGCGGATGTCGATGCCGCCCGGTTTGCTCTCGTCGGGGCGCAGGGTGAAGGCGACGATTTGCTTCACCACTTCCGGGAAGATGGTCACCACATCCCGGTCGCAGAAACTGAACACCGTGTCCAGGTGCATCGCCGCGCGGGATTTGGGCAGGCCGGCAACAATCACTTTGTCGACCGCCTTGTGCTTGAACAGACTGACCGCCAGTTGGCCGATGGCCTGGCGCGAAGAGCGTTCGCCCATGCCGATCAGGACCACACCGTTGCCGATCGGCATCACGTCACCGCCTTCCAGGGTGGCGCTGCCGTGTTCCTGGTCCGGATCGCCGTACCAGATCTGGAAGTCGGCGTTGGTGAATTGCGGGTGGAATTTGTAGATGGCGGTGGTCAGCAGCGTTTCCTGACGACGTGCCGGCCAGTACATGGGGTTGAGCGTCACGCCGCCGTAGATCCAGCAGGTGGTGTCGCGGGTGAACTGGGTGTTGGGCAGCGGTGGCAGGATAAAGCTGGAGTGACCGAGGAAATCGCGAAACATCTCGATGGTCTTGCCGCCGAAGCTGTCTGGCAGGTCGTCGGCGGACACCCCGCCGATCAGGAACTCGGCGATCTTGCGCGGCTCCAGGCTGCGCAGCCAGGAACCGGTTTCGTTAATCAGCCCCAATCCCACCGAGTTGGCGGTGATCTTGCGTTCCAGGATCCAGTCCAGTGCTTCGGGGATGGCGACGATGTCGGTCAGCAGGTTATGCATTTCCAGCACATCGACGTTGCGTTCGCGCATTTTGGTGACGAAGTCGAAATGGTCGCGCTTGGCCTGGGCCACCCACAGCACATCATCGAAAAGGAGTTCGTCACAGTTATTCGGGGTCAGCCGCTGGTGGGCCAGGCCTGGGGAACAAACCATGACTTTACGCAGTTTTCCGGCTTCGGAATGGACGCCGTACTTAACTTTTTCGGTGGTCATTACAGTAATCCTCCAGATGAGGTGCTACAGGGTCAGGAAGCCGTCATACAGCCCATAGGCCGCCACCATCGCGCCCACGACAACTGCGGCGAAAATCAGCTTCTCGACGTTGGTGAAAACCGGTTTGTCGATTTCAAGCTTGGCCTTGGCAAACAGAATCACCCCGGGGGCATAGAGCAGGGCGGAGAGCAGCAGGTATTTGACGCCGCCGGCGTAGATCAGCCAGATCGCGTAGATCACTGCCAGGCCACCGATGAACAGGTCTTTCCTGCGCTCGGCCAGGGCGTTCTCGTAGCTCTCGCCGCGTACCGCCAGCAGCAGGGCATAGGCCGCCGACCACAGGTAAGGCACCAGGATCATTGAGGTGGCGAGGTAGATCAGCGACAGGTAAGTACTGGCCGAAAACAAGGTGATGATCAGGAACAGTTGCACCATGGCATTGGTCAGCCACAGTGCATTGACCGGCACCTGGTTGGCGTTTTCCTTGCGCAGGAAGGCCGGCATGGTGTGATCCTTGGCGGCGGCGAACATGATGTCCGCACACAGCAGCACCCAGGACAGCAACGCACCCAGCAACGAGATGATCCAGGCCGACGCTGATCAGCACCGCGCCCCAGTCACCGACCACATGTTCCAGCACGGCGGCCATCGACGGGTTCTGCAGCTTGGCCAGTTCCGGCTGGGTCATGATCCCCAGCGACAGTACGTTCACCAGCACCAGAAACAGCAGCACGGTGATGAAACCGATCACCGTGGCTTTACCCACGTCGCTGCGTTTTTCCGCCCGGGCTGAAAAGATGCTCGCGCCTTCGATGCCGATGAACACCCAGACGGTGACCAGCATCATGTTGCGCACCTGGTTCATCACGCTGCCCAGGTCCGGGTTTTTCAGGCCCCAGATGTCGGCGGTGAAGATTTCCAGTTTGAAGGCGAAAATCGCGATCAACACAAACAGCAGTAACGGCACGACCTTGGCGACCGTGGTCACCAGGTTGATGAATGCCGCTTCCTTGATTCCCCGCAGCACCAGGAAGTGCACGCCCCACAGCAGCACCGATGCACCGATGATCGCCGCCACCGTGTTGCCTTCGCCGAAGATCGGAAAAAAGTAACCGAGGGTGCTGAACAGCAGCACGAAGTAGCCGACGTTGCCCAGCCAGGCGCTTATCCAGTAACCCCAGGCGGACGAGAACCCCATGTAGTCGCCGAACCCGGCCTTGGCGTAGGCGTAGACACCGCCATCCAGATCCGGCTTGCGGTTGGCCAGGGTCTGGAACACGAAGGCCAGGGTCAGCATGCCGACTGCAGTGATGGCCCAGCCGATCAATACGGCGCCGACATCGGCACTGGCGGCCATGTTTTGCGGCAAGGAAAAAATCCCGCCGCCAATCATTGAGCCGACGACCAAGGCAACCAGAGCGCCGAGCTTCAATTTTCCGGGGGATTCAGACATTGCACGACTCCATTGCAGGGAAAGAAACGACGTTTATTTTCGTTAGCTATGCAATATTTCCTTGAATCAATGCATGTACAGATTTCATTGCCGTTAAAACGCAGGGGCCCTTTTAGTTTTTATAGAAATGCTCGTGTTGTCGCGCAAGCACTCAAAAGTTACCGGATTGACATTAGTTGGTTTGCGTATTTTGGCAAATTTTGCCCATTTAATTGTTGATGTATATCAACAAGTCAACGTGTCAGTGCTCGGTGATCGATTGGCTATTTTCCGCAGTGTTTTCATTTCGGCAAGTTATAACAAAGTCTATGTTGGCGCTTATTGGCAACCGCTATTACCCTTTGTTCGTTGGTTAATTCCCCCTGAGATGCTCATTGTTTGTTAGTTCTCGCCCACCTGTGAGGCGCCAAATGTCACAACCGACGCAAAAGCTGCGCTTGAATGCGCTCATTGCCCTGGTAGTGGGGTCGATGATTGGCGGCGGGATTTTTTCCCTGCCTCAGAACATGGCGGCGAAAGCCGATGCCGGCGCCATATTGATCGGCTGGGGGATCACCGCCGTCGGCATGCTGACCCTGGCTTTCGTGTTCCAGACCCTGGCCAATCGCAAGCCCGAACTGGACTCGGGGGTGTACTCTTACGCCAAGGCCGGGTTCGGCGACTACATGGGGTTCTCGTCCGCCTGGGGATACTGGATCAGTGCCTGGCTGGGTAACGTCGGTTATTTCGTGCTGCTGTTCAGTACCCTCGGTTACTTCTTTCCGGTCTTTGGCCAGGGCAATACGCCCATCGCCATTGGTTGCGCTTCGGTGCTGTTATGGGCGGTGCACTTCCTGGTGATGCGTGGCATCAAGGAGGCGGCGTTCATCAATCAACTGACCACCGTGGCCAAGATCGTGCCGTTGATCATGTTTATTGTTATCGCTGCCGTGGCCTTCAAGGCGGATATCTTTACCCGGGACATCTGGGGTCGCAGCAACCCGAATTTTGGCGGAGTGATGGATCAGGTGCGCAACATGATGCTGGTGACGGTTTTCGTCTTCATCGGCATCGAAGGCGCCAGCGTCTATTCGGCCCGGGCGCAGAAACGTGCGGACGTGGGCCGCGCGACGGTCATCGGTTTTCTTGGGGTGCTGGCACTGCTGGTGTTGGTCAATGTGCTGTCGCTGGGCATCATGAGCCAGCCGGAACTGGCCAGGCTGCAGAACCCGTCACTGGCGACTGTCATGGAGCACATCGTCGGCCATTGGGGTGCGTTGCTGATCAGCGTCGGCCTGGCGATCTCGCTGTTGGGTGCATTGCTGTCGTGGGCGCTGCTTTGCGCGGAAATCCTGTTTGCCACGGCCAGGGACAAGACCATGCCGGCCTTCCTGAAAAAGGAAAATACCAACCACGTACCGGTCAATGCGTTGTGGTTGACCAACGGCATGATCCAGATTTTCCTGTTGATCACCTTGGTCTCCGCCGGCACTTACACCAGTCTTATTTACCTGGCGTCCTCGATGATTCTGGTGCCGTACTTGTGGTCGGCGGCCTATGCGGTGCTGTTGAGCGGGCGTGGCGAAACCTACGAACACGCATCGGCCGAGCGCACCAAGGACCTGATGATCGGCGGCGTTGCGCTGTGTTACGCGGTATGGCTGTTGTATGCCGGAGGGGTCAAGTATTTGCTGTTGTCTGCCTTATTATATGCGCCCGGGGTGATTTTGTTTGCCAAGGCCAAACATGAGCAGGGCGAACCCCTGTTCACGCCGATCGAGAAGGGCATTTTTACCTGCGTCGTGGCCGGAGCGGGGCTTGCGGCTTATGGCTTGTACCGTGGAATGCTGTCGTTATGACAACGCGCCAGGGCTGGAGGCGCTGGCGTCGGCTTCATGCTCGTCGGCAAACGCCATGAGCACGTCCAGATCGAGCACATCCAGCTTGATCCGGGTGATAAAGGCGGAGAACGCCAGGTTGGCGGCGAGCCGATTCAGATCCGCGGCCCAGTCCGGGACATGGACCGGCCCCTTGAGCCAGCCGGACTCGAAGAGCGGGGCCAGGCGCACGGTGTCGCCCAGGCTGAGGCGCCCGGCAAACAGATGACCCACCAGTTCCGGCCGGTTGTCGCGGATCGCAATGCGCAGCAGGGTATGCACGCCGAGCAAGCCGGTCAGGTAGGCGGCATCCTTGGTGAATGCCGAACCGCCGTGCAGGTCGGCGCCGCGGAAAACCCGTTGGGTCGAACGGAAGGATTCCTCCTGGGACTGACCGGCAGCGAGAAAACCTTCGAATACCTGGATGAAATCGGCACCCTCCAGTGCCTGCTGGACCGCGAGCACACGCAGGGCGAGGCGGCGCAGGCGGTTGATGTCCATGCTGGCGGTGAACAGCTCGGCCAGGGTGGCGATGCCTTCCTGGGTCTGCGTCGTGCGTGGCGCCCCCAACCCCAGGCTTTTCAGGTTGGGTTGCAGCGCGCCGTTTTGCGCCGTGGCAACATGCACAAAGGCCTCATGCTGCAATAGCTGCTGCTTGTCCAGTTCCGAGAACAGGGCGCCGGCACGCAGGCGGATACGGCTCGCCCCGGCGATGGCCTTGGCGGCCAGGGTCGGATCGAGCACGACCGTGATCCGGCCCGGGCCGAAGAATCGATCCAGTTCCGGCTGCATCCAGGCAGCGAACGCCTCGGCCGGGATGTCGGCCTGGATCGGTGCAATCCGCGCACCGCCCAGCAAGGCGTCGGTGGTACTGAGGAAGAACCGGGCCGCGTCCAGCATGCTCAGGTTCAGGCGTGAATAGTAGAAGTCCGGGCGCCGGTACAGCGCTGACGAATACTGGGTAAAAGCGGGTGTGCCAATGGCACCGAGCATGCGGCCGGCGGTGGCATAGCTGCTCGCCGTCATCGCAAGGTAAGCTCCGGCCGGATGCCCCTGGTCGCAGCGGTCGGTAAAGGCTTCCAGGGCCACGATCTCGGCGCTGTGGTCGCGCGGGCGGAGCTCGACCCTGGGCAGTTCCGCGCGCCCGGCGCGCCAGCGTTGCAGAAATGCTTCCTCGACCCCGTCCGGCCAGGCCAGGGCTTCCAGGACGCGGATCTTGCGGACCAGACCGGGCAGGGCGGCATCGAGTTCGGACAGGGGCGCGGTGCTCACGGGAGTTTTCCTGGTTCGGCCGAACAACTCATGTCCCCTGAGCCTGGCTTCTGGAACAGGACGACATCGCCGTCTTGCCAGAAGCTGTATTGCCCTTGGGAGTCCTTGCCAGTGTATCGGGATCCCGAATCACTCTGCACCTGGCTCAGGGTGACCGAGGCGTTCGCCCATTTCAGGTACACCACACCCGGCTGCGTGGTGAAGAAGGTGGCGGCAATCGGCGCGTTCAACCCTGGACAACGAAACGCCAGGGGGCCTTCGGTGAGTCTGTCCGGATCCCGGGTCCTGGCAATGGCCGAGCCTTGACGCAGCTGGTGCGCGCGCTCGGCATAACTGCGAATCGTGCACGCCTTGAGTTCTGGCCCGGACGCACATTGATTGCGGGTCTTGACCCAGAACTGCTGGTCGATCATGACGTTGTCCGGAGGCGGTACCGAGCGTTGATCCGTGAGGGCCAGCCGATACAGGCGCATCAGTTCGACATCCATCTGCGCCAACTGCGCATCGCGACAGATGAGTTTTTCGGCGGGCGCCCTGGCCTGGGCGCAGTCGAAGCTGGTCTTGAACATGGGCGAAGGGAGCGCAGCCTGTGCACGGCTGCTCGCCGCCGCGAACACGCCGGCAGCGAGCAGACAGCAGAAAATGGCCGTGACCGTTTTCATGTTGGCTTTACCCAGATCATGACGTGATGCCCGGATTGCCGTGGACCAATCGATCCCTCAGGTGTATGTGGCAGTGTAAGTCGAGTTTTTTATAAGTGCACTTTTTGTTGCTGCTGCATTTGCTGCAACTGCCGCTGGTTAGAATCGAGGCGGGCGAACCGAGCCGGCGCCACGAGGTTCCGAGTCACGCAGCATGGCCCGCGCCGGATCGGGTAAATCCGAGCTGGCGCTGGAATGGTTGGACGCCTCCAGCCTGGAAACCCTTTTGCTGACCTCGTTGATATCGACAGGGCTCAACGTGATATAGGCGCTGTTGACGCGGAAGGTTGCGGGTACGCCCTCCTTGTAAAACTCGAGGCGTTTCGCGCTGCCGACTGCGAACCATCCATCCGCGCGCAATGCCTTTTCCAGTGCCTCGCGTTCTTGCGGTTGAAATTCCATGCGAATGGATCGGTAAGTCAGTTTCTCCCGCGGGACCTGCGAGATATTGGGGCTGCCCATGGGGTCCGCCACGCTGGAAAAGTTATCTGTGACATCCAGTGTTATTTCGGCGCTACTGGCCGTTGCGCCAAACACTTCAATGGGCTTGTTGTGCGTGCACGACAGGTAGTTATAAAAATCCACGCACTCGGTGAACCCTTGGGCTTTACCCAGCGCCTGGGTACCTGGAACAGAGAGTCCGGCAACCTGGACGGTTGTCAGGCGTTCAGCAGAATGGGCAGTACCTGCCACGAGTAGAAGAAAGATCGCTCCCAGCTTGTTCATATCGAAGCTCCTACAGATCCATCGGGTTTGAAAGTAGTGTGGATCGCCTGTCGATCCCAAGTGCGCACTCGCGTTATCGGAACCGTGCTGGCATTTTGTGTACGAGGGGATGTTAGTCGTTAAAACAGCCTGCGTCGGTTGCGTTACACATTAGTTCAGAATCTCGTGCAGACAAGGCAGGCCCAGCCTGCAATTACGCGCTTGTTCTGAACAACTGTGCCGGCTGTTTGCTTGCGGCCAAGGGGGAGGACCGGGTTCTCCAGGACGATGGACTGCATTCGAACAGCCGGCTGAACCAGCGGGAGAAGGCACTCAGTTCGGAAAAGCCCAGCACGCCGGCAATCTCGCTCAAGGGATGATGGGGGTTGGCCAGGTAGCGCGTCGCCAGTTCCGTGCGTACCTGATCCAGCAGCGAAGAAAAGGTCTCGCCTTCGCGCGTCAATTGTCGATGCAGCGTGCGTCTGTCACGTCCCAGGTGGGCCGCCACCTGCTCCACCGAGCAGCGTCCGGTGGGCAACAGGGTCCAGATCATCTGGTGCACCTGTCCCAGCAGGGTTGCCCTGGAATCGTCACGAATACTGTTCAGGTACTGATTAACGTGGCGGGCCATTTCCGGATCCGCACTGGGCAGGGCCCTGTCGAGGTCGCTGCTGCGGCAGATGATGCCATCCATCAGGCAGTTGAATTGCAGCGAAGTCCCGAGCACACGATGGTGCCGGCTGTCGTCCCGTGGGGCGCAATGGCGGAAACAGACCACTGAAGGATGCCAGTGGTTGCCCAGCAAGGATTTGAGCAGTCGATAGGTAACCGCTACCGCCAACTCCACCGACTGGCGCACAGACAACTGGCAGACGGTGACCAGCTCCAGCCGCAGCACCACCACGCCGCCACTCTCCTCGATATCCAGGACCAGCCCCTGATTGTGCAGGTAGAGAAACTCCTTGAGCGCCACTAACGCTGCACGCAGGGTAGGTTCGCGCCATAACAAGGCCAGGGGGCCGAGATTGGAGGCATTGCGACTCTCTGCCAGGCGCAAGCCGAAATCTTCCACGCCGGCCGCACGCGCCGAACTGTCCAGTAACCGTGCCGCTGCTTCAACGGGAATCTTCAGGTCCGGCTGGAGCAAGCAACGTGGATCAAGACCGACAAGGCGCAATTGCTGCAAGGGGTCTACGTTCAACGAGCGGGCAATTTCCGCGTAGTGGGTGAGGCTGGCACTGCGGACCAGGCCTTTCATCAAGTCTTTACTCCTGCGTTGCACGTGTCCCGAGATGTCATGCCGCTGCCCCCTGCAGTCAATACAGATGGCATCGGCACGCTTAGAGTTGAAAGCAACCACTCACCCCCGAGGAACTGCTGATGAATGAAGACCAGACCCAAGCTGACACCCCCACCTGTGATGCCATGCGTGAAGCGGGCAGCTGGAATACCGCGTGGGACTCGCTGGCCGAACTGGATGCCGAGTGGACGGAGAAGTTTCTCGGCATGGCCACCCACCCGATACGCAAGGGGATTCTTGACCCCAAGACCTTTGAACTGATCGCCATCGCCGTCGATGCCTCCTGCACGCATCTGTACGCCCCCGGTGTGCGTCGCCACATCCGCAAGGCACTGGAAATTGGCGTCAGCGTCGAGGAAATACTGGCGGTGCTGCAGTTGACTTCGATTCTGGGCATCCACAGCATGGCGCTGGGCGCCCCGATACTCATCGAAGAAGCGCAGAAGCTGGCCAGCGACGGTCCGGTACAAGGCACTTATTGAATTCATCACGTCACTCTTCATTTGGTTGCGGAGGCCATACCGGCCTTCGCAGATCTGCGCTCTAGAATCCCCAATGCAGCAACAGCAGCACCAGGCCAACGAGAAACACGGTTTCGCCCACCATCAACAGGATGGGCTTGATGCCGATCGTGGCGAGCTCCTTGAGCCGGGTCTTCATACCCAGGGCACTGATGGAGATCACCAGGCACCAGCGCGACAACTCGTTGACGAAGCCTTGCACCGCCGGCGCTATCCAGCCGGTGCTGTTGATACAGGCCAGGACCAGGAAGCCGACGGCGAACATCGGTAGAAGTGGCGGGCGCTTGCCGGCCGGGTCCGCACCCTGCATGCGCGTGATCAGCGTGGCGCAGAGGATGACGGGCAGGAGCATCGCCACCCGCATCAGCTTGACCACGGTGGCGGTATCGCCGGTTTCGGTGGACATGCTGTAGCCGGCGCCGACCACCTGGGCGACGTCGTGGATGGTCGCGCCGAGGAACACCCCGGCCTCCTGCGGTGACAAGGCAAACCAGTTCGCGATCATCGGGTAGAGGATCATCGCCACGGTGGACAGTGCCGACACGCCGATCACGGTGAACAGGGTCGCGCGTTCCTTTTGCGGATGGTTGGGCAAGGCGGCAGCCAGGGCCAGTGCCGCCGAGGCGCCGCAGATAGCCGTGGCCCCCCCGGTGAGCATGCCGAAGATGCGTTTGAAGCCCAGGACCTTGGCCGCTACCACCGACACGGCAATGGTCAACACTACGACGATCACCACCAGGGCCACCGGCTTCCAGCCCAGCGTGGCGATCTGCTCCAGGGTGATCCGCATCCCCAGCAGGGCTATGCCAAGGCGCAAAACAGCGCGCGCGATGAACTCGATACCGGCCTTGCACTTGCCATCGGCGGCTAGAAAATTCATGGCAATACCGAGCAGCAAGGCGAACAGCATCACCGGTGCACCGTAGTGCTCGGAGAGGAAGGTCGCCGCGATGGCAACGATCACGCTGACGAAAAAACCCGGCGCCAGTTCGAGCGCGCGAGTGTGAATGTTGACGAGAGCGATCGAGCTCATGGAGTGAAGTCCTCGCAGGCGATGCCATCAGGAAGTAGGAACGGGCAGATGCCAGTGCGGCAGTTGATTCACTCTAGTGTGATGGACGGTCCAGAACTTCTCATTTGGTGCCTGGCACCTTTCAATTGATGCCAAACAGCGTCCGTGCCATCAGCCTGCGCGGCGGTCGCCGTGCACGCGTGATGCTGTTGGCGGCCCAAGGCTGCACAGGTATAGAGATTGCTCGACTGACCGTGCGGTCCACTGCTGTAGGAGCTGGCTTGCCAGCGAAGACGGTGTGTCCGTCGATAGGTGTATTGGCTGATACACCGCCTTCGCTGGCAAGCCAGCTCCTACAGCGCCGCGTTTAACCAGTAAACACGCGTTATCGTTAACGACCATCGTCGGAACGCCGCCCGGAGCAGGCGCGCTCCTACGTAGCGCCGTTCAAACCGCCACTGTCGTTTCAGTCGGACTGCCCAAGGTCGCCAGTGCGCGCAAATCCCGGCGCAAGATCTTGCCCACCGTGGATTTGGGCAACGCCTCCAGGAACCGCACCTGGCGGGGCACTTTGTAGGCCACCAGATGCGCGCGGCAGTACTCGATCAAACCGGCTTCGTCGAGCGTGGCATTGGCGGCCTTGACCACGTACAGGCATACGGATTCACCACTGCGTTCATCCGGCATGCCGATCACGGCGCATTCGCTGACACCTGAGCAACTGGCGACAACCACTTCCACCTCGTTGGGATAGACGTTGAAGCCCGAGACAATGATCATGTCCTTCTTGCGATCGACGATCTTGAGCAAGCCGTCGGCGGCAAAGATGCCGATGTCGCCGGTGCGAAAGTAACCATCGGCGGTAAACGCGTTGGCGTTGGCCGTGGGCTTGTGCCAGTAGCCGGACATGACCTGCGGCCCCTTGGCGCAAATTTCTCCGGCCTCGCCGAGTGCGGCCGGTTGATCATCGTCCTTGAGCAGCACGATGTCGGTCGAAGGCAATGGCAAACCCACGGCGGCAGAGAAATTGCTGCGGCCCATGACGTTCAGGCACAGGATGGCCGAGGTCTCGGAGAGGCCGTAGCCTTCGAGGATTTCCTGGCCGGTGATGGTCTTCCACTGCATCGAGGTAGCCGGCAGCACTGCGGCGCCACCGCCAATGGCCAGGCGCAGGCGCGAGAAATCCACCTCGCCGATGCGCGGATGACGCACCAGCGCGCCGTACAGGGTATTGACCCCCGTCAGCAGCGTCGGCCGGGCCTTGATCAGCGTGTCGAGCAGATCATCACTGTTGCGCGCATCGGGGATCAGCCAATTCTCGGCCCCGGCGGAAAAGCAGATCAGCAGATTGATCGTCAGCGCGAACACGTGGAACAGCGGGAGCGCCGTGACCACGACGTTGTCACCGATCGTGTCGAACATGTCAGGGAGAAACGCGCGCGCCTGCAGGATGTTGGCGATCAGGTTGCGGTGCGACAGGGCGGCACCTTTTGAAGGGCCAGTGGTGCCGCCGGTGTATTGCAGGAAAAGCAAGTCATCGCCCGTCAGCTCGACGGGTGTAAACGCCAGTGTTTCGCCCTCGCGCAAGGCAACGACGAAGGGAGTCAACGGCAGGTCAAGCGCTGCCTGTATGTCAATTTCGTGCACGGCCGCAGGCGTACCCAGTGTGTCGCCGGGCTGTACCGTGATGACTTTTTTGATCAAGGTGCGGTCCAGTATCGTTGCCAGTGTCGGCAGGGCACTGGCGACGATGACGATGGTCTCGACCCCGGCGTCGTTGAGCTGGTGTTCGAGTTCCTGCGCGGTGTACGTCGGGTTGACATTGACCTGAGCGGCGCCGGCTCGGAGGATGCCAAACATCGCCACGGGAAATGCCGCAATATTGGGCAGCATGACCGCGATGCGATCGCCACGAATCACGCCCTGATGCTGCAACCAGGCAGCGAAGGCGCAGGACTGCATGTCGACATCGGCATAACTGAGTGAGCGCCCGAAGCTGCGAAAGGCTGTGCGGCTGGCATGACGCTGCATGGCTTCTTGCGCCATCGCTACCACCGAGGGCCAGGCATCGGGGTTGATGTCAGTCGGTACGCGGGCATCGTAACGCTGTTGCCAATGACGGCTGTGGTTGAATGCTGTGGTCATGATCAACCTGCTTTCGAAGTTATTGTTGATGGGTGGGTACATGGCTGAAGGCTTACGCGCGCAAGATCATTGCGATAATTGCGAACCCCCACCAGCAGCGCCAGGGCGGCTGCAATGCCTGCCAATGGCAGCAGTTGCAGGGCCGAGGCCAGGCCAATGCGATCGGCGAGCAAGCCGGTGACAAAGGGGCCCGGCGCCATGCCCAGCAGATTGTTGGCAATGGCCAGGGTGGCCATTGCGGTGCTGTGCAGAGCGGGCGGCGTGAGGTCGGCGACCATGGTGCCGGAGGGGCCGACAATGCCACCGCCAACGAACATGGCCAGGCCGATCATGACCAGTTGCGCCATGCCCACCGGGAGCTGAAAAGCCACGGTCAACAGCACGCTGCAGAGTAGGCAGTAGCCCATGGTCAACCTGATTTTGCGGGTTGGCGAACCTTGGCACAGGCGGTCGGCGATGGCGCCGCACAGTGGCATGCCGACCGCGGTGCAGAGCATGAAGATGGCGGTGATCGCACCGGCCTGGGTCAGCGGCATGTCGTAGAAGCGATTCAGATAGCTGGGCAGCCAGGTCAGCAGGGCGCCGATGGCGAACAACTGCAAGCCACTGCCGATATAGATGCTTAGTACCGAAGACGTCGAGAACAGACTACGCAGTGGCGGATGAGCCTTGTTCTTGCTCGAACCCGCGTTCCGCACAGGCGATTCGATGCGGCCAGGCCTGACCACCAGCGCGTAGACCACGGTCAGTGCCATGCCATAGACCGCCATGCCCACGAAGGAGGCGCGCCAGCCGAAATGCGTGGCGAGGACTCCGCCCAGGCTGATGCCGAGCACGGAACCCACCATGCTCCCGGCCAGAAAGGCGCCGGTGACAGTGGACCGCTGGTGCGGCGGGAAGATGCTCAGCACCACGGCAAGCCCGACACTGCCGTAGGCCGCCTCGCCAACGCCGATGAAGAACCGCGCCACGAACATCTCTTGATAGTTGGCGGCGAATCCACAGATCAGCGTGGCCACGCTCCAGATAGCGGCCATGAGCACCAGGCTGCGGATGCGTCCCAAGCGATCGGCGACCACCGACAGCGGAAACGCCAGCACGCCGACGGCGATGGCGACAACGCTGGACAGCGCGCCCAGCTCGGAATCGGAGAGGCCCCATTCAGCCTTGAGTTGCGGGAAAACGACCGTCAGCACCTGCCGCGACATGAAGTCTGACAGCAGCAGGCCGAAGGTCAGGGCAAAGACCACCCAGGCGTAGGGTCGGGCGATACGTCGCCAGGTGTCACCGGGTACATCTATCGGGGCGTGCAAAGTCACGGAGACTCTCCTCTCGTCACGGCCGCGTTTAGTGCGCAGCTCTTGCAAATGGGGGGCAGCGCTACGGGCGGAACGCGCGCATGGACAGGGGGGGCGCGCCCCGCAAGTCTGACTCAGCCGAATTGCGTAAAGCCTTTCTGGCCGGGCTTGCGGTTCGGCGCAAAACCGTTTTCAGCCAGGGTCTCATCGGCGTCCTTGTAGAACGTGCCGATCTTGTAGATCTCGCGGGCTTCTTTGCCGTTGGCCACTTCGCGCCCCATTTCCCGGGAAATGCGCACCAGTTGCTCGATCTGCTCGACATTGCTCATCTTGCGGTCGCGGCCCTGGGTCCAGAGGTTGTCCTCGGTACCGCAACGCACATGCATGCCCATGGCAATCGCCATCACGTTCAGCGGCAAGACATTGAGCATGGCGGTTTCCAGGGTCAGCACGGCGCCGTCCGGGCAGGCCCGCACGAAGTTCGCCAGGTTGTAGAGGTTGGGCGCGTCGGAGCCGCCACCAATCGCCACCCAGGTCAGGATCAACGGCACATTGCACACGCCGCGGCGCATCATCCGCTCGACCGTTTCGAAGGAGGGGATGTTGCCCAGCTGGAATTGAGTCTGGATGCCACTGGCCGAGAGACGCTTGATGTGTTCCTCGACCCACTCGGGGCCGGCCGGAATGGTCATCTCGCGGTAGGCGCGATAGATCTCCGGGGTGGCAATGCTGGTGCCGGCCAGGTCCGCTTCGCACATCTGCTCGACGATGTTCATCTGGTTGCTGTTGATGGCAATCGTCACCTGGTCCGCGCCGGCGAAAGCTGGGCGAGCATGTGGCGCGTGTCATCGGAGAGCCATTTGGCGACGTCGCTGTCACCCTCCGGGGCGAAGGAAATCGAGCCGCCGACCTGGATGATCATGTCCGGTACCGCTTCGCGGACGCCGGCGATCAGCTCGTTGAACTTGGACAGTCGCTTGGAGCCCTTGCCGTCCAGTTCGCGGACATGCAGGTGCAGCACCGTGGCGCCGGCGTTGTAGCAGTCGACTGCCATCTGCACCTGCTCGGCCATGGTCACCGGAATGTCTTCCGGGAAGTCCGAAGGCATCCACTCGGGAGCGTAGGGTGCAACGGTGATGACCAGCTTCTGTTGATTTTCGGGGTGCAGCGATCCGTCAAGGAAGTTCATGCATCTCTCCAGTCTGTTGTAGTTTTTGTGCTTTGAGGGCGTGGTTGTCGTGGTGCATGGCGAGTACTTTGCGGCAGTCCATAGCGGGAAACTTCTCATCTCGTGCCAGAAACCTTTCAGTACGTGCCAATACTCGCGAGCCGTCGGTGCAGGTTTGCGCGTTGCGCAAGTGCTCGATCGGTGCCATATAGTCGATTGCAGGCTTTTCCGAAGCCGGCAGTCGACATCACGGGAGCAGGGACGATGGACGCGTTTGTACGGGCTGCAACCCTCAAGAACTACACAGAGGTTGCCCAGAGCCTGGGTCTGAATCCGGGCGAGATGCTGCGTGGCGTCGGCCTGACGCCGATCATGCTGAACGACCCGGAATGCATGCTGCCGCTGGAAGCGGCGCTCAAGCTGCTGGAGTGCTCCGCGGCGCGCTCATCCTGCCCGACCTTTGGCCTGCGCATGGCGGAGGCCCGACGACTGTCGGATCTGGGCGCCATCAGCTTGCTGTTCAGTCATCAGCGCACACTGCGCGACATGCTGCTGACCAGCATCGAGTACCGGCACCTGCTTAACCGGACGCTGGCCATGAACCTGGAAACCGTGGGCAACACGGTGCTGATCCGCGATGAAATCATGGCCGAGGCGGGCGTACCCAAGCGTCAAGCCGCTGAACTGGCCATCGGCATCCTGCACCGCACCTGCAAATCGCTCATGGGCAGTCACTGGCATCCGCGCAGCATTCATTTCAGCCATGAAGCACCGGCAAGCCTGGAGGACCACGCGCGATTCTTTCGTTGCCGGGTGGTGTTCGACGCCGAATTCGATGGCATTGTCTGTAATGCGGCGGATATCGATCAACCCAATCCGCAAGCCGACCCGGCGATGGCCGTCTACGCTCGCCAGTTCATGGACTCGATGGCGGGCGCCAGCGAACCCTCGGTGATTTTCGATGTGCGCAAGGCCATCTATTTGTTGCTGCCGGTGGGGCGCGCCACCGTCCACCAGGTCGCCTATGCCCAAGGCGTCAGTGTGCGAACCCTGCAACGGGAACTCGATGAGGTCGGCCTGACCTTTTCCGAACTGCTGAACGCTGTACGTCGCGAACTGGCGTTGAATTACATGGAAAACAAAAACTATTCCCTGCAGCGTGTGGGCATGATGATCGGTTATGCGGTTGCGACTTCGTTTACTCGCTGGTTTTACACTGAGTTCGGTTGTTCGCCTCGGGCATGGCGAAACCGCAGCAAACAGGTAGGCAGTGATTCGTTCGCCTCGCCGGTGGATGTCCCGCCAAGTCAAGGCTGATGCATAAATCCGGGCAACACTGCGTCCTCCTCTAAGACGGAGTGTTCCCCATGAAAATGAATGGTCGAGTGGCCTTGATTACCGGTGGCGCAGGCGGGTTGGGGCAAGCCATTGCCCTGCGCATGGCCAGCGAAGGCGCCTGCGTGGTCATCTGCGATATCAACGATGCGGCGCTTGAAACCACGCGCAGCTTGATCGAGGCGCGCGGCGCGCAGTGCCTGGCGCTGCGTTGCGATGTCTCGTCGAGTGCTGAAGTGAACGCTATGTTCGAGCAGATCGACACGCGTTTCGGCACGCTGCACATCCTGGTCAACAATGCCGCCCTGGTGCCGGATAAACCCCATGATGACGAGCGACGCAAGCGTCATTACGCGCTGGTGACCCAGCCGCTGCCCCGTCAGTCGCTGGAGATCACCCGCAACATGGACGATGGGGAATGGAAACGCTTCTGGGCAGTGAACGTCGACGGCGTCTTCTATTGCACCCGCGCCGCCTTGCAGCGCATGGAGCCACAGGGCTACGGCAAGATCATCAACATCGCCAGCATTGCCGGTATTTCCGCGATGGGTGCCCATAGCCCGCACTACTCCGCGGCCAAGGGCGCAGTGATTGCCTTCACCCGATCGGTGGCCTACGAGGTGGCGGGCGCCAACGTCCAGGTCAATGCCATCTGTCCCGGTGGCGTACAGACCCCGGCCTTCGAGCACTACCTCGCGCAGCAATCGCCCGAGCAACTGAGCGTATTCCAACAGGTCATGCCGCTGGGGCGTCTGGGCAAGGGCGAGGAATACGCGGCGCTGGTATCCCATCTGGCCTCTGACGAGTGCTACCTGGTCGGCTCGATCATCAACGCCGGTGGTGGCACCTACATCTGAGGTAGTTCGGGACGCCGGTTGGCCGGCCGGTCTGTCGGACGTCCCGAAATGTCAAACCAGTGACCCGCAAAGTCAATCCGGATTGCAGCGCTGATCTTAGAGTGAGTTCAACAAAAACAATTAAGGTGTATCACTCGATGAAGAGTCGCAATCTCCTGCCTGTGCGGCGCCAGTTGCTTGCCACGGCTATCCTGGTCACGAGCCTGCCGGCCGCCCACGCTTTCGAGTTGGACACTGGCAGCGAAGACTGGTCCGTGCGTTTCGACAACACCGTCAAGTACAACTATGGCGTGCGTACCGAGAGTGCCGACCAGCGCCTGCTGGGCACGCCCAACAGTAACGACGGTGATTACAACTTCCGCAAGGCCGGCACCAACATCACCAACCGTGTCGACCTGTTGTCCGAGCTGGATGTGGTCTATCAAAGCAAGATGGGCTTTCGTGTCAGCACCGCGAGCTGGTACGACAAGGCTTATGAAAATACCGGCTCGAACGCCAACCCGTTCGTCAACGGCAACGATGATTATTCATCGATTGCCGGGTTTGGCGGGCGTCCGGCAGCCCCCGCCATTTTCGGCAGCCCGCACCTGAGCAATTATGCCCAGCGTTACTACAACGGCCCGTCCGGTGAAGTCCTTGATGCTTTCGTGTTCTACAACACCCAGATTGGCGACGAGTCCCTGCTGGGTATCAAGGCCGGTCAGCACAATGTGTTCTGGGGCGAAACGGTACTCAATCCGGTGCACTCGCTGAGCTACGGCCAGGCGTCCCTCGATCTGGCCAAGGCGGCAGCATCGCCCGGTACCGAAGCCAAGGAACTGTTCGTGCCGCGCAACCAGCTTTCAACCACCTTCACCCTTACCCCCGAACTGACCTTCGGCGCCCAGTATTTCCTGGATTGGGAAGGCGCTCGATTGCCTGAGGCCGGTACCTTCTACAGCGGTTCCGATGTGGTGGGCTTCGGCGCGCAGTCGTTTCTGCTGGGGCATACGGGTGGCGCGGGACTGGCGGGGCCGAATGGCACGTTGACGACCGTTCGCCGCGGCCATGACTTCACCCCGGACAATCGGGGTGACTGGGGCCTGATGGTCAAATGGTCGCCCGAGTGGCTGGACGGCACATTGAGCGCCTACTACCGCAAGACCTCGGACATTTTGCCGCAAGCCGTCCTGGACACGCGAGGCCTGAGCAGCGTTGGCGGAGTAAACGGTTTACGCAACTCGATCGGCACCGCCACCTATGAATTCGCCTATGGCGATGACATCGACATCTACGGCCTGAGTCTGTCCAAGGAAGTGGGCGGTGTCAGCATCGGCAGCGATCTGAACATTCGCCACAACATGCCGCTGGCGAGCATTCCGGCGATCATCAGTGCCTCAGGTCCCGGCGGGTTGCAGGCCGGTCTTGGCTTGCTCCCTGCACGCAGCCCGGGTACTGGGGTGATCACCGACGTGCCACGCGACGGCGACAGCCTGGCCGCCACCGGCGACACGCTGCACTGGACCATCAACGGCCTGGTCTCCATCGCCGACACGCCACTGTTCGATTCGGCCAGCCTGTTGGGCGAGTTGTACTACAGCAACCTGTTGAGCCTCGATAGCAAAAACCAGGCGCTCTACAAGGGCGAAGACACCTACCGCGGCATCGACAAGCCGACCCGGGACAACTGGGGCATCGCCGTCAACTTCACGCCGACCTGGTACCAGGTGTTTCCCGGCGTGGACCTGAGCGCACCGATGTCGGTCAACGTCGGCATCGACGGCGTTTCGCCGGTGGTCGCAGGCGGGGCGGAAGATGCCGGCAACTACGCCGTAGGGATCAGCGCTGCCATCTACAACCAGTATTACGTCGACCTCAAATACGTCGACGCCTTCGGCAAAGCCAGCAAGTGTGACGACGGCGCAACCGACGGCTCAACGCCCAACGCCCTGGATGGCACCCAGCGTTACACCTGCTACGGGGGCGGTTATGCATCCGCTTCCGGCGCCGGCGCCACCGAGGATCGGGGCGCCCTGTACCTGACCCTGAAAACCACCTTCTGATCCACCCATTGCCAAGCGCATGCCGGAGAACAATAAGATGAAATTCGCCTATACCCTGATGGCCGCCTCCATGGCCCTGGCCCTCGCCGCGCCGACCCACGCAGCGGTCGACGCTGCCGAAGCCGCCAGATTGGGCAACCAGTTGACGCAGATCGGCGCCGAGAAAGCCGGTAATGCCGACGGTTCCATTCCCGCTTATCAGGGTGGCTTGACCACCCCGCCAGCCGGCTTCAAGGCGGGCGACAGAGCGCGCCCCGATCCGTTTGCGGCGGAAAAGCCGCTGCTGGTGATCGACGGCAAGAACGTCGATCAGTACAAGGGGCAACTGACCGCGGTGACCGCCGAGCTGGCCAAGCGTTATCCAAGCTTTCGCATCGAGGTCTATCCGACGCACCGTACGGCGGCGCTGCCCAAAGGCGTGCTGGACAATACGGTAAAAAATGCCACCGCGGCGCGCTCGACAGAAGGCGGCAATTCCATCGAAAATGCACTGCCAGGCATTCCATTCCCGATCCCGAAAACCGGCGCCGAGGCCATCTGGAACCACTTGCTGCGCTACCAGGGCGTCAACATCCAGAGCAAGTACGACAACTGGAACATCGACGCTGCCGGTGTCGCCAGCCTGGCCACGACAGGCAGCGCGCAGATCAACTATGCCGCCTATGACGACCTGTCCAAACCGCTCGCGGCCGCGGACACCTATTACCAGACCAAGCTGGTCTTCACCGGTCCCGCCCGTCGTGCCGGCGAGGCTGTCATGGTGCGCGATTCGGTCAATCCGCTGGAGCAACCGCGCCGTGCCTGGCAATACCTGCCAGGGCAGCGCCGGGTGAAGCTGGCGCCAACCTGGCCTACGACACGCCTAACCCGGGCGCTGCCGGCGCCTCTACCTGGGACGATTCTTTCGTCTTCAACGGTGCGCTGGACCGCTATGACTGGAAGCTGGTGGGCAAGCAGGAAATGATCGTTCCGTACAACACCTACCGTGTGACTTATCAGAACGATTTGAAGCCGATGATGACCCCGAACCATTTGGCACCGCAGTTCGTTCGCTGGGAGAAACACCGGGTCTGGGTGGTCGAGGCAACCCTCAAGCCGGGCGCACGGCACATTTACGCCAAGCGCCGTTTCTACCTGGATGAGGACAGCTGGGTCGCTCTGGCATCCGACCAATATGATGCGAACGGCCAACTGTACCGCGGCGTCTACACCTTCCTCAGCCAAAGCTATGACCAGCAGGTACCGGATGCCACGCCGTATCTGACCTACGACCTGATCGGCGGCACCTACAGCGCCGTCGGCTTCCCGGGCCCCTACGGCGGCATCAAGTACAGCGAGGGGCTGAGCAAGACCCAGTGGGCACCGGAATCGCTGGCGGGCGCCGGTATCCGTTGATGGCCTTATCGCTGCTCGCTACTGCCGATTCCTGATCGAACGGCTTTTGCGCCGGGTTGTACTCGCGTACACACCGGCGCCTTTTTGCCACGAGGCCGCACTATGGGCTCCTATAACAAGAAAATTGCGTTGCTGATGTTGGGTGTGCTGCTGACGTTGCTGCACCGCGGCGTGCAGGCAGCGACCTACGTCGATGTGCTGGATCTACCGGCCCGGCCCAGTGCCCTGGCCGCGCGCAGCCCCTTGCTGGACATTGCCCAGGCGGGACAACGCCTGGTCACGGTGGGTCAGCGCGGGCACATTCTTTATTCCGATGATGCCGGCCAGAATTGGCGGCAGGCCGACGTGCCGGTCAGCTCCGACCTGAACGCCGTGCATTTCCCGACCGCCGGGCAGGGTTGGGCAGTGGGCAACGATGGCGTGGTGTTGCACAGCAGTGATGCCGGCGCTACCTGGAGCAAGCAACTCGACGGCCGCCAGATCGGCGACTTGATGTTCAAGCATTACAGCGACCTGGCCAGTGCCGAGCCGGGCAACGAACAATGGGCCGGGCTGGCCGCCGAAGGCCAGCGGCTGATCGAGGAGGGCGCCGACAAGCCGTTTCTCGACGTCTGGTTCGCCAACGACCAGCTCGGTTATGTGGTCGGGATGTTCAACTTGATCCTGCGCACCGAGGACGGCGGCCAGAGCTGGACGCCATTCCAGGACCGCACCGACAACCCGCAGGGCTTTCACCTCAATGCCATCGCCTCCACCGGCGATGCGCTGTACATCGCCGGCGAGCAGGGTTTGTTGCTGAAATGGGATGGCGCGGGGCAGCGCTTCGCCGCCGTGCAGACACCGTATCAAGGCAGCTTTTCTGGTGTGGTCGGCAAGCCTGGCGAGGTCCTGGCCTACGGCTTGCGCGGGCATGTATGGCGCAGCACCGATGGCGGTGCCACCTGGCACCCGCTCGCTAGCGGTGTGCAGTCCAGTATTACCGCGGCCATTGTCGATGCCGACGGCCGTTTCCGGATGTTTACCCAGGCCGGGCACATGCTTGTGAGCGGCGCTGGCGACGCTGCGCTGCAGCGGCTGCCACAAGCGCAACAGTCACCGGTGGCCGGTGCCGCCCTGGCCGCCAACGGCGCACTATTGCTGGTCGGCAGTCGTGGTGTGCGTGCGCTGCCCGTCGAATAACGATAAGAATCAGAGCGAGTACCCAGACATGGGCAATTTGAAACAAGACACCATGCCGGTGATCCGCGAACTGCCGGACTTCGACCGGCACTCGGGCAATCGGCTGGAACGGCTGGTGTTCAACTATCGGCCGCTGTTCATGCTTTTCATGACCCTGGTGACCCTGGTGCTGGGTTACATGGCCGTGACCCGTCTGGAGCTGCGTCCCAGTTTCGAGAAAATGATTCCGCAGAGCCAGCCGTACATCCAGAACTACCTGGAAAACCGCCAGTCGCTGCGCGGCCTGGGCAATTCGGTGCGGGTGGTGGTGGAAAACACCGAGGGCGACATCTTCGATCCGCAGTACTTGCAGGTCCTCAAAACGGTCAACGATGAACTGTTCCTCACCCAGGGCGTCGATCGCGCCTGGATGAAGTCGCTGTGGAGTTCGGCCGTGCGCTGGACCGAAGTCACCGAGGAAGGTTTCCAGGGTGGCCCGGTGATGCCGGACAGTTATCAGGGCTCGCCCTCGGACATCGAACAGCTGCGGCAGAACATCAACCGGGCCGGTATCGTCGGCAGCCTGGTGGCCAGCGATTTCAAATCGAGCATGCTGATCGTGCCGCTGCTGGACAAAACCTCGGCCACCGGCCAGAGCCTCAACTACCACGAATTCTCCCGTCAGCTCGAAGAGCGTCTGCGCGACAAGATCGAGTTCGCCGGCGACAGCGCGGCTCGCAAGGCCGGGGAGGAGGGCAAGGGTCAGTACAAGGTCCGGGTGATCGGTTTTGCCAAGCTGATGGGCGACCTGATCGACGGGCTGATTCAGGTGATGATGTTCTTCGGCCTGGCCGTGGTCACCTCGCTGCTGATCATCTATTGCTACACCCGCTGTGTGCGCAGCACTTTGCTGGTGG
>NZ_MULM01000115.1:0-33327 GCF_002029345.1 Pseudomonas sp. VI4.1 | reverse complement strand
GGGGTGCGGCGGCGGCGGGCAGTACGGTTGTGGCGGCGCGGGGGGTGCAGGCGGCTGCTCCACCGGCTTGGCCACAGGTTTTAGGCACCGGTTTAACCACGGGTTTTGGTTTGGGGACGGGTTTAGGTGGCGGCGGTTTCACGGCCAGCTCATCCTCAACCGGCGGTGGCGGTTCCACCACTGGCTGGGGAATCGACTCAGGCGGTGGCGGTGGCGGCACCACCGGAGGTGCCGGTTGCGAGAACTCGATGGTCATCGGCGGAATTTCCGGTGGCACCACTGACAATGCCGGCGGCGGTGTCTGGTTGACCCAGACAATCACTGCGCCGTGCAGCACAGCGCCAACACCCCGAGGAGGACCCCTTCGCGGCGACTCAACACACGCTTGGGCGTGCTGTGCAGCCGCGACAGCGCCAGGGGTTCGCGGAAAACCCGGCCAAGGTCGAGCAGCTCGCCACCGGGTACCGGGTGCCGAAACACCTTTAGGGCACTTGCGGCGCTCTGGACATTGCCCATTCATTAACTCCTGTAGACTTTGGATTTATCTGCCTACAGGCATCATCAACGAAAGTTTTTATCTCTTAAAAGAATATTTAATTATCCAAATATGCAAATAATGCATAACCAATAGGCCAGAACCCCGATATCGAAAAGAAAACCAGCCAAAAAAAACGCCACAGAAGGTGTCTGTGGCGCGTGTGTTTTTTCAGCGAAAACCGGGGTGATCCTTCAGAGGGAGCAGCTGCTTGCCCCGTGTTTTTCCAGGTAACGCTGCTGTTCTTCTTCCGCCAGTTGAAATTCCCCCAGCGGCACGATAACCGTGGCGATCGGCTTGCCTAACTGCCCCGATGCGTCCAGCCGCTGCTTGGCGACTAGCGCCAGCTGGGCCTGCTGGGCCGAGCTGAAAAACAACGCGGACCGGTATTTCACCCCGACATCCGCACCCTGGTGATCGAATGACGTCGGATCATGCAAGACCCAGAAGTGTTCGATCAGGCGGCTGTAGGAAATCACTTTGGCATCGAAGTCGACCTGCACTACTTCGATCAGCGCCGAGTCACTTCGGGTCGATCGTGCAAAACCGACCCGACTGTCGAGCACGCCCGGCAACGCCCGGAAGGACGCTTCAGCGCCCCAAAAACAACCGGCGCCAAACGTCGCCTGCTCAACCGATACCTGTTGTTGAAGATCACTCATGTTTCAGCAACCTCGCTGTGCTGCAATAGATGCCGGTGTAATTGCGCGATGTGTTCTGGCCCGATGCCGCAGCATCCGCCAACAATACTAGCTCCTGCCGCGACCCAGGACCGGGACCAGTGCAAATAAGACCCGGGGTCCAGATCGCGGCGGATCTCCAGCAACGTGCTATTGGCTTTGGCCTCTGCGCTGACGGGAGGAAACGCGTTGGCGTACACCCCGAGTTCGATGGCTTGGCCAAGACTCTGGAGAGTCTCTTGGGCCTCAGCCAGTGCCGCCGCCATCACTTCCGGCTGGCTGCAATTGAACAGCACCACCCTTGCCCCCAGTTCGACCGCCACGCGAACCGCGTCGGCCACCGGCTCGGATGAACGCAGTCGCGGTGGCTCGCCGACTTCATCAAGCAGTGTGAAGGACACCCACAGGGGCTTGGCTTGCGTGCCTAGCGCCTCGACCACTGCTCGAACTTCAGCGGTGGAGCTCTGGGTTTCCGCCAACCAGGTATCGACGTGCTCCTGTAAACCGGCGATCAACGTGCGATGGATAGCGACAGAGCGCTGATGATCGAACAGGTCCGGGCGATAGGACCCGAGCGCCGGCGGCAATGAACCGGCCACCGTGATTGGTTCGACGCTCTCGCGAGCAGCCTGACGAGCCAGGTGCCCCGCCCGTTCGGCCAGCGAGCGCCCCTGCTCGGCAAAACGCTCGTCACCAATATGAAAGGGCACCACCGCGTAGCTGTTGGTGGTGATGATCCGGGCACCGGCATCAATGAATGCCCGATGCGCCTGCAGCACGAACTGCGGTGCTTCGATCAGCGCCAGCGCCGACCATTCCGGCTGGCGAAAAGGCGCGCCGATGCGCTGCAGCTCGCGCCCCATGCCGCCATCGAGCAAACGCAAGCAAAAGTCACTCATTGGCTTGAACTCACTGTCGGCGCCGAGGCGGCGAGCCATTGATCGACGGTGGCGCTGTTCGCCTGGACCCACGCCTTGGCGGCCACGTCAGCCGGCAGCTTTTCCTTTTCGATTTTCAGGATCAGTTCATTCAGCTGCGCCGGCTCAATCGCGACGTTGCGCAAGAACTCGGCAATTTTCGGCGCGCGTTTCTGCAAGGCCGCCGAGGCCAGGACATGGACTTTGGCGTCCGGGAAGGCGCAGGTAATCCGGCTCTTGTTCAACCAGTCCGGGTCGACCGTCGGGCTGATGAATTTCCAGCAGCCATCGGCCTTGTACAGCGGATCAGCTTTTTTGTTGTCCTGGGCATAACCGTCGAACGCGGGCTCTTCCAGTCGACGCAGGTCAAAGGCCGAGAATATCCAGTCCGGGGTGTACGCATAGAACACCACACCGCGCTGCGCCTTGTAAGCCGCGGCCAATTTGGCGTAAGTGACGGCGGCCTCGGTTGAAACCGCCTCGAATTTATCGGCGAACCCGTAATCCTTGGCCTTGATCTGGCCAATGTAGGTCGACTCCCAGCCCGCCGGACCGACCAGCAGCTGCGCCTTGCCACCCCCCAGCGGTTCAAAGAGCTTGGCCACTTCCGGCTTTTTCAGGTCGTAGATGGATTTGACGCCGTACTTGTCCTGCAAATACCCCGGGATATAAAACCCTTGCTCGCCCGCATAGGCGTGAGTATTCGGGACCAGCGACCGGGTGCCGCCGGTGACGTACCTGGCCCAGGCAGCCGACTGATTCGGCAGCCAGATGTCGGTCAGTACATCAACCGAGCCATCGCCTTTCGCCGCGGCACTGAACAGTACCGGGACGTCCCCTGCCAGATAGGACACATCGCCATCGAGACGGGTTTTGATCACTTCGCCGAGGATGTGCTGGATGGCGATCGCCCCCGTCCAGTTCTGCTCGCCAATGACGATTTTGTCCTTGGCCATGACCGTTGCAGGAAGAATCAGGGAGGCCAGCAGCGCGGCTGCGCCCAGAGTGCGCGACAAGTGGGTTTTCACGATAAATGTCTCTGTTCAGTTAGGCAGATGATCTTGCTTGCGCAAGCTCGATTGAATGATTCGATCCGGAATCAGCGCGCACAGCACGATGGCCGCGCCGGCCAGCATGCCCTCGCCGCCCTTGATGTTGCGCAGCGCTGTCATGACGTCATACCCCAGGCCGCCGGCACCGATCAGGGCGGCCACGACCACCATCGACAGGCTCATGACGATGGTCTGGTTGATCCCCAGCAACAGCGAGCGGCGAGCCAGCGGCAACTGCACCTTGATCAAGGTCTGCCAAGGACTGGCACCGTGTGCGACCGCCGCCTCGACGGCATCCTTGGGCACTTCCTGGATACCCAGCGACGTCAAACGGATCATCGGCGCCAGGGCGAAAATCACCGTCGCGATCACGGCCGGGGTCTTGCCGACGGAGAAGAACGCCACGGCAGGAATCAGGTACACAAAGGTGGGCAGGGTCTGCATCACATCCAGCAAAGGCGTGATCAGCCGCCGTACCAGCGGTCGCTTCGCCAGCAAAATGCCGGTTGGCACTCCGATGACCAAGGCGATCAGTACCGACGAACCGACCAGTGCCAGGGTCGCGATGGTTCGCTCCCAAAAACCGAACAGGCCGATGTATAACAGGGCCGCGCTGCTGGTCAGGGCCAGCGCCAGGCCTGCCGAACGCCAGGCCAGTAACACCAGCGCCAGCGCCGAAACCGGCCACGGCAACCAGCCCAGCAGGTTTTCGATGCCTTCGATGACCGTGCGTACGGCAACAATCACGCCGACAAACGCGCCCTCGAACGTCACTTGCGACCAGCCGATGAACTGGTCGATGCTCTCTGCTGCCAGCAGCAGCGCCTGGCGGTTGGCGGGGAACTGCAGCAACGCGTTCGTGGTGTCAGGGGTAATCACTCGCCAGATCACCAAGGCCTGGCTGATCAGCAGCACCACCAACGGCAGCGCCCAACCCGAAGCGTTACGCCGCACGGGCTGGCTGCTCAGCGAGACCGCCGTGAAGCGGCTGGCCGCGAACACGGCCAGTGCAGCCAGCACCAACAGCCACGCCGAGCCGACAATGCCCTGGCTGAAGACCGCCAGGGCGGCGAGCTCACTGGCGAAAGTGATCCAGAACCCTGCGCCCTTGCCCCGGGCCGCCAGTGCCGCTGGCCCCAGCAACAACGCCTGCCATCCGGGCAAGCGTGGGGTGTGGGGCGGCTCGCGCGGTTCGGTTTGCGCTGCCTGGAGGCGAACGTCGTCCACGCTGCGCAGTGCGGATGACGTTGCGCCGCAGTCACGGAAAAAATCCGCCACTTCGGCATCGGCGGGATGTTCCAGCAGTTGTTCCGGGGTGCCCAACTGCACCAGTTGACCATGGCGCAGCACGGCAATCCGATCAGCCAGGCGTATGGCTTCAGCCGGGTCGTGCGTGACCAGCAAGGTGCTGATCCCGCGCTCACGGGCCAAGGCCAGGAAGTGCGTCTGCAGGTCCCGCCGGATGGTCGGATCGAGCGCGCTGAAGGGCTCGTCCATCAGCAAGATATCGGGGTCAGTGACCAAGGCTCGCGCCAGGCCGACGCGTTGCTGCATGCCACCGGACAGTTCATGGGGATAGTGCTCGCCCCAGCCCTGCAGCCCCACCGCCTGCAACTGCACGGCGGCGGCCGCATGACGGATCGGTTCAGGTTCGCCGCGTAACTCCAGCGGCAGCGCCACGTTGTCCAGCACCGTGCGATGGGGCAACAAGCCAAAATGCTGAAACACCATGCCGAGCGCCGCGACCTCAATTCACGCAAGGCTTTGTGGCTCAATCCGCTGATCGCCTGGCCCTCGATCAGGACTTCGCCACTCGTGGGTTCGATCAGGCGGTTGATATGGCGCAACAACGTTGACTTGCCGCTTCCGGAAGTCCCCATCAGGCACAGGACTTCGCCCCGACGCACCTTCAAGCTGACATTGCTCACTGCCGGCAACACGGACGCGCCTTTTTGACGCCGGTACGTTTTGGTGACGGCACGCAACTCAAGCACGACATCCCCTGCATTCGCCGGCTCGGCGGACGGTGGCGCGAGCCTTTGGGGAGACTCGATCCAAGGCGTGGCCAAAGAGGTTTGAATGATTGTCACAGGAGCTCCCGGCAAACAGCTCTCGGGCACGTCGCTCGCACCCAAGGTCAGAAAAATTGAATGAGCCTCAGGCGATGACGGAAACCGGATGCCTGACGCAAAAAAAGCGCCACACCAAGGGCATGGCACTTCCAAGTAGATAAAGCTAAACGATCTTAAAAACAACACATAAATACTTTTTTGGAATTAGCTTAGTTGATCCGATGCCTTTGGCGCTGGCTCTTTTCGATGCTGAATCGCGCCGCTTTTAAATAACCAAAAAGAATTAATAAATATAAATTAGGTATTTATAGTTATAAGAATATCCACGTAGTCTGAGCTCAACCCGTCATTCATCACACAGTGAACTGCCCCATGAATCCGACTGACAAGCTCATCGACTTCGGGCACGGGCGATGTGGGACATGTACGCACGCAACGCAGGCCTGGCCTTTCAGTGGGTGCAAGCGAGCAAAACTCGCCCGCCAGTGCGGTGTGAGCCGGGCGATGCTGGCGCAGATCGAATCCAGGCGCAGCGTGCCGTCGATCAAGGTGCTGTGCAAAATCGCCAAGGGCTTGAAGGTATCGGTGGCGGCGTTTCTCGAGCACCGGGCATTCGCAGGGGTGGCGGTGTTGTCGGCCAGCCAGAGCAAACGCCTGGTCAGTGCCAATGGCGCTTTTATCAGCCGCGCCCTGTTTCCTTTCGACGTGGCGCGCCAGCCGGAGTTTTACGAGCTGCGCCTGAGTCCCCTGGGTGAGGACCAGTCCGAGGGGCGTAGCCCGGGGGTTCAGGAGAACCTGGTGGTGGCCCAGGGTGTGCTGGAAATCAGCGTCAACGATAAGCGATATCTGCTGTCCACGGGGGACTCGATCCTGTTCTACGCAGACCAGCCCCACCGCTACCGCAACCCGGCCGACAGTGAGGCGGTGGCGTATCTGGTGGTGACTTACCCCGAACGCCTGGACTGATCTGAACTGAATTGAATTGAATGGTAGGAGCGAGCTTGCTCGCGATGGACTTCAGTACACCGCGTTTATCCAGGCAGCTCGCGTTATCGTTAACGTCCATCGCGAGCAAGCTTGCTCCTACAGAAGACGCAAAAGGCCCGCCGGGATGATCCCGGCGGGCTTTATTTCACCATTAACGATCAGCAGGTGCAGCACATCAGCGGCATGCCGTTGCAGCTCATCATCATCGGCATGCCCAACATCGGCATCATCGGCATATTGGCGTTCATCGGCATTTGCATCTGCATGGCGTTCATCATGGTGTTGTTCCCTGAAGGATGGAGAGTTGGACAAAGCTGATGGAGCGGATTCTAAGCAAGGGTCCAGGCGCAACAAGATGACGATCGAACAGCTGGAATGAATGCTGAAGCAGCCTAAGCGGAGTGGATGGAACGGTTATGTCTGCTGCCACGAACATTTGGCTTCGATGACTTACGCCGTGCAAACGGCAGCCGATATTCCTTGGTCATGGATATGCAATCGGCATCTATATAAATAACCGTAAGAAATAACCGATCTAAACAGCGCCAGGCAATTTCAACCGAACGCTCTAGTTCAAAGGTTTTTACCGGTTCAGGACCAACGACTCGGCCGAAAACACTTCGGCGTCCGTCAGCTTTTGCACATCGACTCGATGGGGAAAGATCTTCTTTTCCACGAACAGATCATCGACCTGCTGCAACGCCTGAACATCCCGCGACTCGACCGGCAACAACGCTTCGTCACCCCAACTGCGCAGCCGCTGCGAGACGTCCAGCGGTATGTCGTTGACCTTGGCGAAGACCCGGGCGTACTCCTGCGGATTCTGCTGCGCCCACTCGAACGCCTTGGCAAAGCGCTGCAGCACGTCACCGAGTGCCTTGCGTTTGAGCGGGTCGGTCAGGACTTCGTCCGAAGCGGTGATAAAGGTCAGTCCGGTATTGATCCCCTCGCCGCTGATCAACACCCGCGCGCCCTGCTGCTCGGCAAACGCCTGGTAGATACCGAAGGTGGCCCAGGCTTCGATCTTGCCGGCGTTGAACGCGGACAAGGCGTCGGTCGGCAGGACGAAGCCGACCTTGACGTCTTGCTCATCGACCCCGGCATTGGCCAGTGCGCGAATCAACAGGTATTGGGAAATGCTGCCTCTAGCCGAAGACACCACGACATTGCGGCCTTTCAAGTCGGCGACACTATGGATATCCGAATCGGCTGGCACCAGGATCGCAATCCCGCGTGACTGACTGCGACGTACCGCGACAATACGCAATGGCGTGCCGCCGGTGGCGGCGGCGAGCACGGGGGTGTCACCGGCCGGCGCCAGGTCGACGGCACCGGCGCGCAAGGCTTCGAACAACGGCGCAGCCCCCTGGAAGTTGGCCCACTCGACCCTGTAGTCGATGCCCTCCAGCGCGTTCGCCGCCTCGACCACCGTGCGCAACCCCTTGGCTTGATCGCCGAGCACCAGGGTCACACCGGACAGGTCTGATCGGGCGGTGGATGAGGACGTTGACTCGACGGTGTCACCGCACCCGCCGAGCAAAAGCGCGACACCAGACAGCAACAGCATCGCAGATTTCCAGACGCGAACCGGCATGACAGCACCTCCCTGCATCAATGAGTTGGAAGCGCTATCAGCCATGGGCGAAACGCCGGACAGTCGCCGTCGGGGCCTGACGCTCGGTCACCGCTGCAGGTTCCACTTCAACCCCCAGCAAACCCAGCAGCCGCGCACGGATGGCCTGGAACCCCTCCTGCCCGGTGTCTCGCGCCCGCGGCAGATCAATCGTCAATTGTTCGGCAATCTTGCCGTTGGCCAGCACGATGACCCGATCGGCCAGCAGGATCGCTTCGTCCACGTCATGGGTCACCAGCAGCACGGCGGGGTTGTGTTTGCGCCATAACTCGATGATCAGCCGATGCATGCGAATCCGCGTCAGCGCATCCAGCGCGGCGAAGGGTTCATCGAGCAGCAGCAACTTGGGCTCGCGCACCAGGCCACGGGCCAGCGCCACCCGTTGCGCTTCGCCGCCGGACAGTGTGGCCGGGTAGGCTTCGAGCCGATGGGCCAGCCCCACTTCCGTCAGGGCCTGCACCGCGCGGGCCTTGGCATCGGGGGTGTGCAAACCGAGAATCACGTTCTTCCAGGCGCGCTTCCAGGGCATCAACCGAGGCTCCTGAAACACCGCGGCCCGTGCCTTGGGCACCAACAACTGCGCTGTCGATGCTGTCAGGCCCGCCAGGCTACGCAACAAAGTGGTCTTGCCCGAACCGCTGGCCCCGAGCAACGCGACGAACTCGCCCGGGGCGATGTCCAGATCCAGGCCATCGATGACCCGCTGCTGGCCGAACTGGCGCACCACATTGCGCAGTTGGACCGGTGCCGGCGAATGCAGGTTTTTTGCCGCGTCGGAAAAATGGATGCTCGACATATCAGTTCCTCACAAAAGATGGGCGCCAGGCCAGGGCAAAACGTTCGAGTGTGCGGATCAGTCCGTCGATCAACAGGCCGAGGACGCTGTAGATCAGCAGGCAGATGACGATCACATCGGTGCGCATGAAGTCCCGCGCGTCACTGGCCAGGAAACCGATACCGGCGGTGGTGTTGATCTGCTCGACGAACACCAGGGCCAACCAGGAAATCCCCAGGGAATAGCGCAAGCCGACAAAAAACGAGGGCAAGGAGCCCGGCAGGATCACATGCCAGATCAACTCGCGACGATTCAGGCCCAGGGTATTGGCGGCCTCTATCAGTTTGGGGTCGATGTTGCGAATCCCGGCGAACAGGTTCAGGTACACCGGGAAGGTGGTGCCGGTGACGATCAGCGCGATCTTGGTGAATTCGCCGATGCCGAACCAGAGAATGAACAGCGGCACCAAGGCCAGGGAAGGAATGGTCCGCAGCATCTGCATCGGCGAATCGAGGATCACCTCACCGCGCTTGGACAGGCCGGTGATCAGGGCAGCGACGACACCGACGCTGACGCCGATGCTCAAGCCCAGCAGCGCCGCGGCTGCAGGGATACCAGTAAATGCTTGCCCAACTCTCCGGAAACGATCATGGCCCAGAGCGTGCCACCGATCTGTGACGGCGCGGCGATGACCCGCTGCGGGATCAGCCCGGCCTGAGACGCCAGCTCCCACAACAGCAGCAGCGCGATCGGGCTGAGCAAACGCAGCAAGACCTCGGGGGTGCGCCAGTTGCGCAGCCAGTTGGGGATCAATTTCGATGCACCCTGCAGATCATGGGTGAGGCGAGCAGCCTTATCGACGGAAAACGAGCTACTGGCGCTCTGGGTATCGAAGGTCTTTTCAGTCATCAGGCTTCCTTCCTTAAAAGAACATGGCTGGAGGCGCCATGTGTCAGCTTCGGATTCATGCTATTCGCATAAAAAACCGCAGTGAAATTCTTTTTGGGAATAACCTAATATGATTAGAAATCAGATAAAAAATATTGCAGATAAATTGTTTGCATAATAAATGCACCCAGGCCCCGCCTTTTCAGGGCCTTGGCATTGCCTAGGCTTAAAATGCTCATTGCTGATATCTATCATTTAGCAAAATTCATTAATTTAATAATTAACTTAGAACAAAACGGCATTTCACAGGCCTGCCCTGCTGCGCCTACTTTCGTCACACCAGACCGACCCCTGCCAGGTGGAGGCTTGAATCACGTTCAGAAAACGACAAGGAACTCACCATGAGCATTGAATTCATCGGTTACATCGGCGGCCATCATTCTTCGGAAATCCATCCCCGCAGTGGCCCTGTCCTGCAACCCGAGTACGTGGAAAAAGTCGCTCGCGCCCATGACGAGGCCGGTTTCGATCGCGCATTGGTAGCCTTCCACTCCAACAGCCCGGATAGCACGCTGATTGCCTCGCATGCCGCCAGCGTGACGAAAAACCTGAAGTTCCTCATCGCCCATCGGCCGGGGTTCGTTGCGCCAACCCTGGCCGCGCGGCAGTTCGCCACCCTGGATGTGTTCAATGGCGGACGTACCGCCGTGCACATCATCACCGGGGGCGATGATGGCGAATTACGGGCTGATGGCAGTTATATCGGCAAGGACAAGCGTTATGCGCGTACCGATGAATACCTCGCTGTGGTGCGTCAGGAATGGACCAGTGACAAGCCTTTCGACTATCAGGGTACTTATTACCAGGTCGAAGGCGCGCACTCGGCGGTGAAGTCGCCGCAACAGCCGCACATCCCGCTGTACTTCGGCGGCTCGTCGACGGCGGCCATCGAGGTCGCGGGCAAGCACGCGGATGTGTATGCGTTGTGGGGTGAAACCGGCTTTGTCCGTCGCGAACCACCGAACGAAGGTTCCCGACGCTTGTTGGCGGCCGCCGCTCAGGGCTCGCGCCTGGACAAGCGCCTGTGGACCGGGATTGCCGGTTTGTTGGGCGCACAAGGCAACTCGACGTCACTGGTGGGCACCCCGGAACAAGTCGCCGAAGCCCTGCTGGACTATTACGACCTGGGCATCACCACCTTCCTGATCCGCGGCTTCGACCCGCTCGAAGATGCCATCGACTACGGCAAACGCCTGATCCCGCTGACCCGCCAATTGGTGGCGGAGCGTGAACGGCAAGCAGTGGAAAAGGTGGCCTGAAAACACTGACTGTTAAATGTGGGTGTTCACAAGGATTGTGTCCACCGCAGACCCTGTAGGAGCGAGCTTGCTCGCGAAGACGGCGGTACACTCAACACAGATCCTGACTGACCCACCGCTTTCGCGAGCAAGCCCCCTCCCACATTTTGATCGCTGTCGTTCACAGATTTTGTATTCGCCGCAACCCCCTGTAGGAGCTGGCTTGCCAGCGAAGGCCGCGGCACATTCAGCAGAGATGTTGACTGACAGACCGCTTTCGCCGGCAAGCCGGCTCCTACATTTGGACTCAGTTCTTGTACTCGATATCCGTGCGCTCCAACTGCCGGATCAGCGCATTCCAATGCCGCGCCACGCCCGGTCCATCCCCGCTTTTGAACACCTCGGCCTGCTTCTCGACCTTGGCCACCACCTCGGCCGGCGGGAAGATCAATTCGGCATTGCCGCCAGCCTGCGCCGCGATCTGGATGTTGCAGGCGCGCTCCAGACCGTGCAGCTGCTGGAACGCATGCTCGACACTGATGCCCGCGGTCAACAGCCCGTGATTGCGCAGGATCAACACGCTTTTATCCCCCAGGTCAGCCACCAGGCGCTCACGCTCGTCGAGGTCCAATGCCACGCCTTCGTAACCGTGATAAGCCACGCGCCCGGAGAAACCGATGGCGTGCTGGGAGATCGGCAACAGGCCGTCACGCTGGGCGGACACCGCGATGCCGTCGCGGGTATGGGTATGCAGCACCGCTTGCAGATCCGGCCGCGCGCCATGAATGGCGCTATGGATCACGTAGCCGGCGTAGTTGATGCCCAGCCCCGTCGGGTCGTCGACGAGGGTGCCGTCGATATCCACCTTGATCAGGTTGGAGGCGGAGATTTCATCGAACAACAACCCAAAGGCATTGATCAGGAAATGCTCGTCCGGCCCCGGCACCCGCGCGGAAAAATGCGTGTAGATGTGGTCGGTCCACTTGAACAGGGCCGCCAGCCGATAGGCCGCGGCCAGTTTGACGCGCACTTCCCATTCTTCGGGGCTGACGCGCTGGCGAACATTGTTCGAGACGCTGGATAACGGACTGACGCTGCTCATGGCAAAACTTCCTGGATGGCCTTAAGGTCTCCAGCAAGCCTATGGCAAGGCAAAAAATAATAAAAAGCACATTTTAATCTAAGCTAATTATTATTTTTTTTTATTATATCCGCCCCCCTCCTTCACGCCGCGCTCTTGATCTTCTGCAATGAGCCGGCGACCAGTTTGCCGAAGGCGTCGACGGGCCCCTGCAGGTTGCCGAGGAAATGCGGATAGATCAGCCACAAATCCATCACCGGCTTGAAATCCTTGAGCGGCATCACCGCCAGCTGATCGAAATGCGCGCTGCGCTCCAGCAACGGACGCGGAACCAATCCCAGTCCCAGGCCGTCAGCCACCAGGCCCAGCTGCAACTCGGTACCGAAGGTTTCCAGGTTGACCCGCAGGGCCAGGCCCTGGTCCGACAGGGTGCGTTGCAAGCCGGCACGGAAGCCGCAGCCATCGGGGTTGAGAATCCAGCCACTCTGGTAGACGTCGGCCAGTTTGCAGGGACGCTTGGGCATTTGAGCCTTGGCGCAGACCACCACCAGCTCCATCTTGCCGATCGACTCGCCGACAATGTTGTCCGGGAAAATCTTGCCCGCCGGGAACAGCGCCGCCGCCGCGTCCAGCTCCCCGCGCTCGATCTTGCCGACCAGTTGACTGCCCCAGCCCGTGGCCACCTGCGCCCGCAAGTCGGGGTATTCGAGGCGCAGATGCTTGAGTGCGTCGAGCAGCACCACATCACCGATGGTTTGTGGAACGCCCAGGCGCAACAACCCGGAGGGCGGTGCATCGGTAGCCACCAGTTCGCGCAATGCATCCATTTCCCGCAGGATCAATCGGCACTGTTCATACACCCGTGTCCCGATCAGGGTGGGCTTGAGTGGCTTGGTGTTGCGGTCGAACAGCTCCACGCCCAACGCCTGCTCAAAGTTCTGCACGCGCCGGGTGATGGCCGGCTGGGTCAGTTGCAACGACTCGGCGGCATGGCTGATGGACTGGCAACGAATCACTTCGACAAAGGCATCGATATCATCAATTTTCATTTGGCCCGCACATAGAGAACAGTCGATAAGATGTCTGAAAAGCATAGTTCTATTGTCGGGATCTGGATAGCCCGCTGTATTCCCCTGCCCTGTTCACTGGCGTCTCAGATCATGCACCGGGTTATTAATTCCTTTCGGCTATAACCTAATCATTAAATAATCGCATATTGATCTAAAACATTATGCTTAAATCAAAAGGTCAACTTTCAGAACGAACAATGGAAATCGCCATGACCCAGGCCCGACACCCGGAGAGACTCAGAGCATTCATAGGCGCCCTGGCGGAATTGATCGACGGCAACCCCCGCGAGGGTGATCTGCTGCATCGCGGCGGCAAGCTGCTCGCGCAACTGGTCAGCCATGACGACTGGCTGCCGGACGATTTTGCCCAACCGGACCCAGAGCGTTATCAACAATATTTGCTGCATGCCGATTCACGGCAGCGCTTCAGTATCGTCAGTTTTGTCTGGGGACCGGGACAACGCACGCCCATCCATGATCATCGGGTCTGGGGCCTGATCGGCATGTTGCGCGGTTCGGAGTACTCGCAAGGGTTCGCCCGTAACCCTGACGGCAGCCTGGTGCCCGAAGGCCGGCGGATACAGCTGGTGCCGGGGCAGGTCGAGGCGGTGTCGCCGAAGATCGGCGACATTCATCAAGTCAGCAATGCCTTCGACGATCAGGTCTCGATCAGCATCCATGTCTATGGCGCCAACATCGGTGCCGTGCGTCGCGCGGTTTACCAGCCCGACGGCAGCGAGAAATTGTTTATCTCAGGTTATTCCAACGCCTTTCTCCCCAATATCTGGGATTTGTCCAAAGAGAGCCAAGCCCTATGAGCATTGCACCTGTCCGCTCCTACTCCGAGATCCGCCAGGCCCTGCTGAACCATGAAGAACTGGCGCTGGTGGATGTGCGCGAAGAAGCCCCCTTCGCGGAGGCCCATCCACTGTTCGCGGCCAACATTGCGTTGTCGAAACTTGAGCTTGAGGTGTATTCGCGGATTCCCCGGCGTGATACCCAAGTGACCGTCTACGACAATGGCGAAGGCCTGGCGAACATCGCTGCCCAGCGTTTGCAGGACCTTGGCTATAGCCGGGTCAGCCTGCTCGAAGGGGGTCTGGAAGGTTGGCGCATCAACGGCGGCGAGCTGTTCATCGACGTCAACGTGCCGAGCAAGGCCTTTGGCGAACTGGTGGAAAGCCAGCGCCACACACCGTCCCTGGCGGCGGAAGAGGTGCAGGCGCTGCTCGACAGCGAGGCGGACGTGGTAGTGCTCGACGCCCGGCGCTTCGATGAATACCAGACCATGAGCATTCCCACCGGCATCAGCGTACCGGGAGCGGAACTGGTGCTGCGTGCCCGGGAACTGGCACCGGACCCGGCGACGCGCATCATTGTCAATTGCGCCGGGCGCACCCGCAGCATCATCGGCACCCAGTCGCTGATCAATGCCGGCATCGCCAACCCGGTGTCAGCCTTGCGCAACGGCACCATCGGCTGGACTCTCGCTGGTCAAAAACTGCAGCACGGCCAGTCGCGCCGCTTCGCCCCGACCAGCGAGGAACATCGACAAATCGCTGCCGGCGATGCCCGTCGCGTCGCCGACAAGGCCCTGGTGGGCCGCGCGACCCTGGCTGACCTGCAACGCTGGCAACAGGAACCGGCACGCAGCACCTACCTGTTCGATGTGCGCACGCCGGAAGAATTCGAAGCCGGGCACCTGCCCTCGGCCCGCTCGACACCGGGCGGCCAGCTGGTGCAGGAAACCGACCACTTCGCCAGTGTGCGCGGCGCGCGCTGGTGCTGGTCGACGACGATGGCGTGCGCGCCAACATGTCGGCGTCCTGGCTCGCGCAACTGGGCTGGGAAGTGCACGTACTGGATGACCTGCTGCCAGCGCACTTCAGCGAGAAAGGTGCCTGGCAGGCACCGGTCCCCGCACCGCAGCAAGCCGAGGCCATCAGCCCCGAGACCCTGGCCGATTGGTTGACCCATGGCGACACCGCCGTGCTCGATTTCACCAGCAGCGCCAATTACGTCAAACGCCATATCCCCGGCGCCTGGTGGGTGCTGCGCGGGCAACTGTGCGACGCCTTGGCGAAGGTGCCGACGGCGCAACGCTACGTGCTGACCTGTGGCAGCAGCCAGCTGGCACGCCTGGCGGTTGCCGAGGTCGAGGCGCTGACCGGCAAGGCGGTGTTTTTGCTGGGTGGCGGCACCGCCAGCTGGATCGCCGCGCAACGGCCATTGGAGGAAGGCGAGACTCACCTGGCGTCCCCGCGCATCGACCGCTATCGCCGTCCCTACGAGGGCACAGATAATCCCCGCGAAGCGATGCAAGCCTATCTGGACTGGGAGTTCGGACTGGTCGAGCAACTGGCCCGCGACGGCACCCATGGCTTTTTTGTGATCTAACCGCCGGCTTCCGGCGGCCTTTGTATCTGTGGGAGCGAGCTTGCTCGCGAGAACACCAAGAGAGCCGCCGGGCATCTGGTTTTACGCGTTATCGTTCACGACCTTCGCGAGCAAGCTCGCTCCTACACACATCCGACCCCTCTCCAGGCGGAGGCTGAACCCATAATCGAGAGGATTCACATCATGTCTGCTGTCTTGCACCACGCCCCTTCACACGCCACCAACACACTGCAGGTCACCCGCCTGGAACCGACCATCGGCGCGGAAATCGCCGGCATCGATCTGCGCCAACCGCTGACCCCGGCGCTGCGCGACGAACTGCGCGGTTTGCTGCTCGAACACAAAGTGATTTTCTTCCGCGACCAGGCCATCAGTACCGAACAGCAGATTGCTTTCGCGCGCGAGTTCGGTGAGCTCTATGTTCACCCCACCACCCAACAAAACGACCCGACGCAACCGCAAGCGCATCTGATTCAAGCCCAGGACGAACGCAAACTGTATGGCCCGAGGATCAGCGGCCGTTGGCATACCGATACCAGCTGGCTGTTGCAGCCGACCCTCGGCGCCATACTCCGGGCGGTCGATTTGCCCCCGGTCGGCGGCGACACGCTGTGGGCCGACACCGCCGCGGTCTATCGCGCCTTGCCCGACGAGTTGCGCGAAGAAATCGATGACCTGCATGTGGTCCACGACTTCAAGTCGTCGCTGGACAAGGTCGGCTACGACTACCCGATCCTGGCCCACCCGTTGGTGCGCACCCATCCGGAAACTGGCGAAGACGGCCTGTTCATCAACTTCTCGCAGAACCCTTCGGTGATCGGCTGGACGCCGGAAAAGAGCAAGCAACTGATCAATCGCCTGCTGCTGGAGTTCAACAAGCCCGAACATCAGGTGCGCTTCAAGTGGCGGGAAAACTCGGTGGCGTTCTGGGACAACCGTTCGACCCTGCACTACCCGGTCTACAACTACGGCGATTACCCGCGCCGCATGGAACGGGTGCTGATCGCTTATGACGACATTCCTCATCGGGTAAGACGCGCCAACGCGGCCTGATCTGCCTCAAACATGCCATCGATTAAGGATGGCAAACCTGTAGGAGCCGGCTTGCTGGCGAAGACGGTGTGTCAGTGGAATACATGTATTGACTGACATTCCGTCTTCGCCAGCAAGCCGGCTCCTACAGCAATACCTGGCAACCCCTGCTATTCGCGAACCCTCGCGAAGGGGTTCGCCTGTGCGTGCAATCTTTCAGGAAGTCGCGTCATGAGCTCATACAGCCCCCGAGTGAAGTACGATTACTACGCGGCCGCCGCCTTCAGCCTGCTGGCCGCCAGCATCCAGGCTCATGCAGAGAACGCTGAACCGGACAAAACCCTGAGCACGGTGGTGGTCACCGGCAACCGCGGCAGCCAGCCACGCACCATCACCGACAGTCCCTCGCCGATCGATGTGATCAGCGCCGAACAATTGCAGGCCAGCGGCAAGGTCGGCCTCAAGGAATTGCTCGCGCGCCTGCTGCCCTCCTTCAACCTGCCGGCGATCAATGGCGGCGGCACTTCCTGGTCGGTGCGCGGGGTGACCATGCGCGGCCTGTCCGGCGACCAGGTACTGGTGCTGGTCAACGGCAAACGGCGACACAACACGGCGCTGATCAACAACCTGGCGCGGATCGGCACGGCGGCGGTGCCGGTCAACCTCGACCTGATTCCCGTGTCGGCGATCGATCACATCGAGGTGCTGCGCGACGGTGCCTCCGCGCAATATGGTTCGGACGCCATCGCCGGGGTGATCAACATCATCCTCAAGGAAAACGACAGCGGCGGCAGCGCCGAGACCTCGTTCGGCCGCTACGGCAGCGGCGATGGCGACACCGTGCACCAGACGATCAACTACGGCCTGGCGCTGCCCAACGACGGCTTCGCCAACCTGGCGCTGGACAGCAAGACCCAGGAACCCTTTGACCGCTCCGGCAGTGCCACCGGCAACCTCTATTCGTTGCCCGGTTTCCCCGACAGTCGCGACCAGACTGTCAATCGCCACGGCTGGAACCCCAGTTACGGGCTGGGCCGAGAAAAGGTCACCAATGCCAGCTACAACCTCGAACTGCCGATCCAGGATGACCTGACGTTCTATTCCTTTTCCACCGCCAGCTACATGGAAACCACCAAGATCACGGGTAACTATCGGCCCAACGATATCTACTCCCTGGCCGGCGACCCCAATACTCCCTACCCCGACGGCATCCATGCCCAGCGTCACAACCGCACCAAAGACTTTCAGGTGGCCGGTGGATTCAAAGGCGAGGTCGGCGGCTGGCACTATGACGCCAGTTCGACCTGGGGCGAGGACGACTCGACGCTCAATGCCAGCAATACCCTCAACCCGTCCTGGGGACCGACCAGCCCCACCTCGTTCCATCTCGCTTCGCAGATTTTCGATCAGTGGACCAACAACCTCGACTTCACTCGCGGCTTCGACATTGGCTTGAAAAACCCGCTGCAAACCTCGTTCGGCTTCGAGTACCGCTGGGAGAAATACCAGATCGAGCCCGGCGACTATGCGTCCTACACTCCCGGCAACTACGTCATCCCGAGCGGGCCGTTTGCCGGCAGGACACCGCTGCCCGGCCTCGCGTCCTATAACGGCACCAGCCCCGCCGACGCTGGGGAAATCAGTCGCAGCAACGTTGCCAGCTATGTTGACCTGGGGCTGGATGTGACGGACAAATGGTACGTCGGCGTGGCGGCGCGCTATGAGCGTTACACCCAGGACATCGGCAGCACCTGGAGCGGCAAGTTCTCCACCCGCTACCAGTTCACCGACGCCTTCGCCCTGCGCGGCACGATCAATAACGGCTTTCGCGCACCGTCCCTGGCGCAAACCATTTACGCCTCCTCGACCTTCACCTCTGGCGGCGTGGTCAACGGCCAGCAGGTCTCGGTGCCGGTCAAGGTTTTGCCGGTGGACACCACCGAGGCCCAGGCCCTGGGCGCGAAAAAGCTCAAGCCGGAAAAGTCCCTGAACTACAGTTTCGGCTTCACCTACGAGCCCACGCCAAACTATCGCCTGACCACCGACCTCTATCAGATCGGCATTCGTGACCGCATCGTCTCCACCAGCCTGCTGGGCGGCCCGGCGGTCTCGCAAATTCTCGCCGCCAACGGCTTGTCCCCCGGCCTGTTTGCCCAGTACTACACCAACGCCGTCGACACCCGCACCCGGGGCATCGACATCATCAACGAATACCGCCAGCAGCTGGACGAATACGGCCAGATCCGCTGGAGCGCGGCCTATAACTGGAACCAGACCAAGATCGAGAAACTCCAGGACAACCCGCCAGAACTGAGCGGCCTGGGTTCGGGCTACCAGCTGTTCGACCGGCGCCTGCAAAAGGACCTGACCGTCGCCACGCCGCAATCGAAACTGATCCTGGCGGCGAACTGGAAAGTCACGGACTACAACCTGAACCTGGCCGTCACCCGCTTTGGCAGTTACATCGAAGGCGACAATAACCCGGTGAACGATCGCAAGTTCAGCGCCAAGTGGATTACCGACCTGGACGTGGCCTACGACCTGAGCAAACACCTGACGGTGGCGCTGGGGGCCAACAACCTGTTCAACGTGTACCCGGACAAGAACGGCATCCAGGATTGGGCCGGAGGCTATAAATACGGCCAGTTCTCGCCGTTCGGGTTTGGCGGGGCCTATTACTACACGCGGTTGGCTTACAACTTCTGAGGGCACTGCCCGCCGAGGTAGATCATCCACTGGGGACCTGCGGGAGCGGGCTTGCTCGCGCGAAAAGAGTGTCAGTCGACATCATCGCTGTCTGACACACCGCCTTCGCGAGCAAGCCCGCTCCCACAGGTTCCGTGCTGGAGTTGATGATCTTCGACATGACCTTAAATGCATTTAATTAATAATTATTAGGTACATAATCAGGTAACTTAATAATTAGCTTATAACCATAAAGAATTTCACAGCGGCTTTTTATAGAGATAACGTCAACCACAGACCGACCCCTTCTCCAGGCGGAGGCAATACGAAGCGCAACAACCTGCCTGGAGTTTCCCATGTCAATAAAACCCCTGTTGTTGAGCCTGTTCTGCACCTTGGGCTGCACCACATTCAGCCACGCCGCCGACCTTCAACCGCTGCTGGTGGCCAATCAGAAGTCCTCGATCAAGGTACTGCTGGAGGTCTCCGGCGAGCTGAAGAATCTGCCCTACGACATCCAGTTCTCCGAATTCCCGGCCGCCGCCCCACTGGGCGAAGCACTGAATGCCGGTGCCGTGGACATCGGCGCCCTGGGGGATGCGCCCTACGTGTTCGCCCTCGGCGCCGGTGCACCGATCAAGGTGGTCAGCATCGTGCATGCCGAGGGACGCTACACCACCGCGATCCTCGCGCCCAAGGATTCGCCGCTGAACAACGCCAGCGATCTCAAGGGCAAGAAGATCGTCACCACCCGTGGCTCCATCGGCCACTTCCTGGCGATCAAGGCCTTGCGCAGCGTCGGCCTGAGCACCAGCGACGTGCAGTTCATCTACTTGTTGCCGAGCGAGTCGCGCATCCTGCTGGATAACGGCAGTGCCGACGCCTGGTCGACCTGGGATCCGTACACCACCATTTCCACCACCCAGAATCAGGCCAAGGTCCTGGCCAGTGGCGCAACCCTGCTGACCAACCATTTGTACCTGGCCGCCACCAGCCAGGCCATCGCCGGCAAACGCCAGCAACTCGAAGACTTCGTCGCCCGGGTCGATCGCGCCTACCGCTGGACCAACGCCCACCCCGAGGAATATGCCGCCGCCCAGGCGCGAGTGACCGGCCTGCCGCTGGCGGTGCATGTCGCCGTGGCCAAGGGCACCCACATGGAACCGGTAGACATCGACGATAAGGTCATCAGCGGCCTGCAGACCACCGCGGACATCTATCAGGAAGAAGGCATTCTCACCAAACACATCGACGTTTCCCAAGGTTTCGACAAGAGCTTCAACGCCAAGCGTGCCCAACTCAACCAGGCATCGCGCTAACGATGCGACTGATCCAGGAGTAGAACCATGAGCAAACAACGCCAACTGAAACTCGGAGCGATGGTCCATGGCGTCGGCCATGGCTGGGGCGAATGGCGCCATCCGCAGGCCGTGGCCAATGCCAGCGTGAACTTCGATTTCTACAAGCAACAAACGCAACTGGCCGAGGCGGCGAAGTTCGACTTCGTGTTCATCGCCGACAGCCTGCACATCCATGAAAAGTCCAGCCCGCACTACCTCAATCGCTTCGAGCCGCTGACCATTCTCTCGGCCCTGGCCGCCACCACCCGTCACATCGGCCTGGTCGCGACCGTCACCGTCAGCTACACCGAACCCTTCCAGGTCGCCCGGCAGTTTGCGTCCCTGGACCACATCAGCGGCGGTCGCGCCGGCTGGAACGTGGTGACGTCCTGGCTCAGCGGCACCGCCGACAACTTCGGCAAAGCCGAGCACCCGCCGCATGCCGTGCGCTACCGCATCGCCAAGGAGCACGTCGCCGTGGTCAAGGGCCTGTGGGATTCCTGGGAAGACGACGCCTTCGCCTACGACAAGCAGAGCGGCGAGTTCTTCACGCCTGGCAAGTTGCACGCCCTGGAGCACAAGGGTGAATTCTTCTCGGTGAAAGGCCCGCTGAACATCGCCCGTTCCCGGCAAGGTCAACCGGTGATTTTCCAGGCCGGCACCTCCGAGGCAGGACGCAATTTCGCCGCTGAAAACTCCGATGCGATTTTCGTCAGCCCCGAGTCCTTCGACGAAGCCCGCGCTTACTATCAGGACCTGAAACAACGAGCCAGCGGTTTCGGTCGGGAGGCGCAGAAGCTGTCGATCCTGCCGGGCATCCGCCCGATCGTCGGGCGTGATGAAGCGGAAGTCGAAAGCCGTTATCGGCAAGCGGTGGAACTGGTGACCATCGAGGATGCCATCGTCGCCCTCGGCCGGCCGTTCAACGACCATGACTTCAGCCAATACCCGCTGGATGCGCCCTTCCCCGAGCTGGGTGACCTGGGCTCCAACAGCCAGAAAGGCGGCTCGGACCGGATCAAGCAGCTTGCCCGGGAAGAAGGCCTGACCTTGCGCGAAGTTGCCCTGCGCTTCTCTCGGCCGCGGCGTGATTTCGTCGGCACGCCGGAACAGGTGGCCGATGCCCTGCAGACCTGGTTTGAACAGGGTGCTGCGGACGGTTTCATCATCAACTCGCTATTGCCCGATGGCCTGCAGTATTTCACTGAACTGGTGGTGCCCCTCCTGCAACAGCGCGGTCTGTTTCGCGATGAATACAGCGGCAGCACCCTGCGCGACAACCTCGGCCTCGAGGTACCGGCCAACCGTCACGCGAGCCCCCCTATCGAAGAAAAAAGCGAGGCACTGGCATGAGCGAATCCCTCAACCGCCTGTTGGCAAACCTGCATGCCGAACGTGTGGCGAGCTGGGAGCCGGCAGCCCTGCAAGTCAATATCGATCAACGTCAACGCCTGGTGGACGAAGCCCGGGTCGACGACTTCGTCAGGGCCGGCGATTCGCTCGCGCCCTTCGCCCTGTTGAAGGTCGAAGGCGGCAGCCTGAGCCGCGACGAGTTGCTAGCCAACGGTCCGGCGGTGCTGATTTTCTTCCGCTTCGCCGGCTGCCCGGCCTGCAACATTGCCCTGCCCTATTACCAGCGCCATCTCTATCCGCACCTGCAGGCGCGGGGTGTGCCGCTGGTGGCGGTCAGCCCGCAGGTGCCGCAAAAGCTGGTGGAGATCAAGACCCGCCATAACCTCGGACTGCAAGTGGCCAGTGACCCGGACAACAGCCTCGGCCGGCGCCTGGGCATTCTCTACAGCTTCGATGAAGCCTCGCGCAAAGCGGCATTGGCCAAGGGCAATGGCATCGGCGAAACCACCGGCACCGGTACCTGGGAATTGCCGCAGCCTGCTGTAGTCGTCATCGCCCGGGACGGCACGGTGGCCTTCGCCGAAGTCAGCCCCGACTGGCTGGTGCGCACCGAAGCCGGTCCCGTGTTGCGCGCGGTCGAACAGCTGCTGGGACAAACACCCTTGCAACTCGCCATTTGACAAGAGCCTGACCATGACGAAAAAGATCACACAGGGACAGTTCAATCGTCGCGGCTTCCTCACGGCCAGTTCCATCGCCCTTGGCGCATTGGGGCTGTCTTCCCTGGGACTGGCGCCGCGTGCATTCGCCCAGGCCAACAGGCTCTCGGACCTGACCCTGGGGGTCGCCACTTACCGGGGGCAGGACTCCTATTTCAGCGAAGACGCCGGCACTGCCAATACCCCCTACAAGGTCGATTATTCGGAATTCGCCGGCGGTAACCTGATCGTCGAAGCCTTGGCTTCGGGCAGTCTGGACGTCGGCGGCATGAGCGAGATTCCACCGATCTTCTCGATCCAGAGCCATCGCCAACCGCGGCTGATCGCGGTGCTGCAAGGCGATGTGAACAACCAGGTGTTCCTCATTCCCAAGGACTCGACCCTGGAATCGGTGGCGCAATTGCGCGGCAAACGGGTCGGCTACGTGCGCTCCACCACTTCGCACTATTTCCTGATCAAGGCCCTGAAGGAGCAAGGCCTCACCCTGAAGGACATCACCCCGGTGGCGCTCACGCCCCAGGATGGTTTCAGTGCTTTCCAGAGTGGCCAGCTCGATGCCTGGGTGATCTATGGCGTGTTTATCCAGCTGGCGAAATTCCGCAGTGGCGCCCGGGTGCTGAAAACCGCCCTGGGTTATCTGTCGGGCAACTACCTGATCGCCGCCCGCCCCGCCGCCCTGGAAGACCCGTTGCGCAAGCAGGCGATCCAGGACTACCTGCAGCGCCAGGCCCGCACGCTGGAATGGATCAACGACAACCCCGAGCCCTGGGCCGCAAAATCGGCGCAATTGCTCGGGGTGGACAAGGCGGTGTTTCTCGACATGTACAACAGCCGTAGCCAGGCGTCGAAAATCATTGCCGTGAACGATCAGGCCATTGCTTCGCAGCAGGAGGTTGCCGATCTGTTCTTCGATGCGGGCGTGTTGAGCGAACGGCTCGATGTCAGCCCGTTATGGGACAAGAATTTTCCGTTGTTGCCGTTGTGAGCCATGAGGCCTTACACAAAAGGTATGAACAACACTGCCCCCTGTAGGAGCTGGCTTGCCAGCGAAGGCGGTGGATCAGGCCACATCGATGGTGTTTGACCCACCGCTTTCGCCAGCAAGCCGGCTCCTACAGGGGGCTATGTCGTACATGAACAGATACCGGCTCTCACGCTTTTTTGATCGAGTGAATCCACCATGAGTCTTTCTTCCCAACATTCACCACCCCTGCGATCCGTCGAAGTGGCCCAATTCGAAGCCCTGCTCGAAAACATCGGCGCGCAGCTGGCCGCCACGGCCCACCTGTATGACGAGAGCGGCGCCTTTCCCCATGACAACTTCAAGCTGTTGCACGAACACGGCCTGGTCGCGCTGACCGTGCCCAAAGCCCTGGGCGGTGGCGGCGCGAACCTGGCACAGGCACGCAAGGCCATCAGCGCCATCGCCAAGGGCGAGCCCTCCACCGCCCTGATCCTGGTGATGCAATACCTGCAGCACTCACGACTGCAAGACAGCCAAAGCTGGCCCGACGCGATGCGCCAGCAGGTGGCCCGGGATGCGGTCGAGAACGGTGCGCTGATCAACGCCTTGCGCGTCGAACCCGACCTCGGCACCCCGGCCCGTGGCGGCCTGCCGGCGACCATCGCCAGGCGTACCGCGGCGGGCTGGCGCATCAGCGGGCGGAAAATCTACTCCACCGGCAGCCATGGCCTGAGCTGGTTCAGCGTCTGGGCGCGCAGCAGCGATGAAGACCCGCTGGTCGGCGCCTGGCTGGTGCACAAGGACACGCCGGGCATCAGCATCATCGAGGATTGGGACCACCTGGGCATGCGCGCCACCTGCAGCCATGAAGTGGTGTTCGACAACGTGCTGGTGCCGCTGATCACGCCGTCAGCGTCAGCCGCTGGAGCGCGCCGCAACCCGAGCTCGATGGCGATGGCTTCCTGTGGATGTCGGTGTTGCTGTCATCGGTCTACGACGGTGTCGCCCAGGCCGCCCGCGACTGGCTGGTGGGCTGGCTGGAAAACCGCGCGCCGTCGAACCTCGGTGCGGCGCTGTCGACCCTGCCACGCTTTCAGGAAACCGTCGGCCACATCGACACCCTGCTGTTCGCCAACCGCAGCCTGCTCGACTCCGCCGCCGAGGGCCACACGCCGGCCAGTCACGCGGCGCAACTGAAATACCTGGTCACCGGCAACGCCATCCGCGCCGTCGAACTGGCCATCGAGGCCTCCGGTAATCCGGGCCTGTCACGCAACAATCCGCTGCAACGACATTATCGCGACGTGCTCTGCAGCCGGGTTCACACCCCGCAAAACGACGCCGTCCTGCAAGGTGTCGGCAAAGCGGTCTTCGCCCAGCGCCAGCCCCCATCCCAGCCCAAGGAACGCCCATGAGCCAGCTCGTCATCGCCAGCCAGCTGGATGAAGATTTCAACGAAGTGATCCGCCAGCGCCTCACTCAAACCCACCCGGGGGCCCGCGTTATCAGCGTGCCGGCCGGGGTGCCCAGCGATCTGCCGGTCGAGGTCGGCATCCTGCTGGCGCGGCCGATCAATGTGCGTGGCTACCAGGCGCCGGACACGCCGCCACCGGGTTGGCCTTATGGGTTGAAGTGGATTCAGGTGGTGTCTTCAGGCATCGACTTCTACCCGAAATGGCTGTTCAACGGCCCACCGGTGAGTACCTCGCGCGGCAGCGCCGCGGAGAACATCGCCGAGTTCGCCCTGGCCGCGATCTTCGCCGCGGCCAAGCGTTTGCCGGACATCTGGGTGCACGACTCGCAATGGAATTTCACCGCCCTGACACCGCTCAAGGGCACTACCCTGGGGATTCTCGGCTTCGGCGCCATTGGCCGTAGCCTCGCGACCAAGGCCAATGCCCTGGGGATCAAGGTGCTGGCGTTGCGTCAGAGCCAGGCGCCGTTCGAGGTAGAAGGCGTGGAGGCGGCGCGGGATATCCATGACCTGTTTGCCCGCGCCGATCAACTGGTGCTGGCCGCGCCCCTGACCGCCTCGACCCGGCACATCGTCGACAGTGCCGTACTGGCCAGCGCCAAACCCGGCCTGCACCTGATCAACATCGCCCGGGGTGGCCTGCTCGACCATGGGGCACTGTTGGAAGCCTTGGACAGCGGGAGCATCGGCCTGGCCTCGCTGGACGTCACCGAACCCGAGCCCTTGCCGGACGGTCACCCGCTTTATGCTCATCCACGGGTTCGCCTGTCGCCCCATACTTCGGCGATTTCCAGCAACAGTCGCCACGAAATTGCCGACAGTTTCCTGGCCAATCTGGAGCGCCACCTCAATGGCCTGGCGTTGGAGAATCAAGCGGACGTACAGCGCGGGTATTGAAGAACACGCAATCCATGTGGGAGCGAGACCGGCTTGCCGGCGAAGAGGGAGTGCCAGTCGACATTGATGTTGCCTGATACACCGCTTTCGCCGGCAAGCCCGGTCTCGCTTGTATGTTTAGACTTGAAGGGGTGGGCGGGACTGCTGAAAACAACATCAGCTTTACGCATTTACATAAGACACTTAATGCTTATTTTTTATAATTACCTTATAACTAATCGGACTTTTACAGCGCCTTATTATACAAATATTGTTACAACCATCACCGACCCCTGACCAGGTGGAGGCCCACGGAACTGCACGTTTTTCCGGCCGACACCACTCCACGGTCAATCGCGACAACCCAACCCTGAATCCGGCTCAAGCCGCCACCGCCATGGCTTTCGAACCCTGGTCCCGGCAACGCTTTGCCTAAAAAAAAACATAACGACGCCAACGCCGCACTTACACACCTGGGGCTCACCATGCACAACACTTTCCGTTCAAATCGCCTGACGCTGGCGGTATCGCTGGCGCTGTTCGGCTTGTCGGCCCACGCCGACGAAAACACCAAGGATGGTGCCCTGCCTGTTGTGACCGTCACCGCTGAACACCACAGCGAAGACCTGCAAAAGACCCCGCTGGCGATTTCCGCGTTCGACGAAAAAGCCCTCGACGACAAGCAAATCAAGAGCATTCGCGACCTCTCCGGGCAGGTGCCGAATCTGACCCTGAGTCGTCAGTCGATCTCCTACAGCGCCCAAACCTACGGGATTCGCGGCATCGGCGAGACCGACCCGATCCAGGAAGCGGCCGTCGCGGTCTATGCCGACGACCTGTACATCCCGCGGGCGATTTCCTCGATGCTCGACTTCAACGACGTCGAGCGCGTCGAGGTCCTGCGCGGCCCCCAAGGCACCCTCTACGGACGCAATAGCAGCGCTGGCGCGATCCGTGTGATCACCCGCGACCCGACCCAGGAAACCCGCGGTTTCTTCGAACTCGGCGCCGGCGACTACAAGGCCCGCAACGGCCGCCTGCTGATCAGCGGCCCGCTGGTGGACCACGCCTTGTTCGGCAGTTTTTCGGCGATTCGCCTGACCCGGGACGGCACCGTTTCCAACCCGACCCGCGGCCAGGATGTGAACAATGTCGACATCCAGTCCTACCGCGGCAAACTGCGCTACAAGCCCGACGACTCGCCGTGGGATGTGCAGCTGACGCTTGCAGGCACCTTCGACCGTGGCGATACCACCAGCTACACGCCGTTCGACGCCGACGGCCACTTCGACAAATTCAAGAGCTACAGCAGCCTCAACCCGAAGAATCGCCTCGATCAAGGCAGCTCGGTGTTGCGCGCGATCTATGCCATCGATGACAACCTGAACTTCAAATCGGTGACCGCCTATTCGGCGTTCAATCAGCCGGTGGACTACGACAACTCAGGTCAGGCCGCCCTGATCCAGAACAACCTGATCACCTACAAGCAGGACTACGCCACCCAGGAATTCCAGCTCAACGGCGACTACGAAAAGTTCAGCTTCAGCACCGGCCTGTACTTGTACCGCGAAAAATTCCAGGCCGACCGCGACAACCTCACCTACTCCGTCGCGCGCAACCGGGTGATCGGCCAGGGCCAATACAGCACCACCAACACCGAAAGCTATGCGCTGTATGGCCAGGGCAGCTACAAAATCACGCCGCGGTTGGCGCTGATCGCCGGGCTGCGCTTTACCCGCGAGCACAAGAACTTCGACTACAACAACTACGGCATTACCACCGATCGGCAGATCACCGGGACCAACTTCAGCGCCGATTCGAGCAAGTCCTGGCAGTCCACCAGCCCGAAACTCGGCTTCGAATACGCCTGGACACCGCACTTGAACCAGTACGCCTACGTGGCCAAGGGGTTCAAGGCCGGCGGCTACGACAACCGCGCGCCGACCCAGGCCGCGGCCGAACAGGCGTTCTCCCCGGAAGACGTGACCACTTGGGAAACCGGCTTCAAGGGTGACTTCTTCGACCAGCGCCTGCGCGCCAACCTCGCGCTGTTCTACAACGACTACAAGGACCTGCAGACCAACGCCTATGACCCCGCGCTGGGCGTCAGCCTGCGGACCAACGTCGGCCAGGCCCATACCTACGGCGTCGAGCTGGAAACCCTGACCGCACTGACCCGCGACCTGCAACTGACCGCCAACGTCGGCTACCTGCAAAGCCAGTACGACGACTTCGAAAACGCCAGCGGTGCCGGCGTCGATGCCAACGGCAAACAGCTGGTGTTCTCGCCGCGCTGGAACGCCAGCGTCGGCCTCAACTACACCATCCCGGCCGGATTGCCCGGCACCTGGCTGGCCGGTACCGATGCGCAGTTCCAGACCAAGTCCTACGCCAATGCGCTGAACGACGACATTCAGGAAGTCCCCCAGCAGACCTTCTGGAACGCCAACACCCGCTACATCTCCGGCGACGGTCACTGGACCACCACCCTCGCGGTGAAAAACCTGCTCGACCGCGCCTACCCGCAATCGGTCGGCTACGTGCCCTCCAGCGGCGCCCGCTACTACTCCGTCAACGACCCGCGAACCCTGTTGTTGTCGGTGCGCTACGACCTCTGACCTGAACACAAAACCCCTTACACCGCAATCCATAGCGCTTGAATGCAAGGAGCACCACGATGGCTTTTACCCGTAGAGAACTGATTTCCCGTATTGCCGCCGTCGGTGGCTATTCCGCCGCTGTCAGCGCCCTCGGCGCACTGGGGCTGACGCCTCAGGCCGTGGCGGCAAGTTTCAACCCGCTGCAACTGGGCAGCAGTGGCAAAGGCAAGCATGTGGTGGTGGTCGGCGCCGGCATTTCCGGGCTGGTCAGTGCCTACGAACTGCGCAAGGCCGGCTTCACCGTGACCATTCTCGAAGCCCGCGAGCGGGTGGGCGGACGCAACTGGACCCTGCGTCGCGGCAGCAAGATCGATTTCGACGACGGCGTCAGCCAGACCGTGGACTTCGATGACGGACAGTTTTTCAACGCCGGCCCCGCGCGCATTCCCAGCCATCACCAGACGATCCTCGGTTACTGCCGCGAGTTGGGCGTAGAGCTGCAAGTGCTGGTCAACAGCAGCCGCAACGCCCTGGCCTTGCCGGACCCGAAAAAGCCGGCGTTCCAGCTGCGCCAGGCGGTCAACGACACTCGCGGGCAACTGTCCGAACTGCTGGCGCGAACCGTCAGCCGCAAAGCCCTCGACCAGGATCTAAGCGCCGACGACCGCCAGGCGCTGTTGAATTTCCTCAAGGTCTACGGCGACCTGAATGCCGACTTGCAATACAAGGGTTCGGTGCGCTCCGGTTACACCCGCGTGCCCGGTGCCGGCGACCAGACCGGCATCACCCGGGCGCCGCTCGAGCTGCAGACCCTGCTCAACCCCAAGCTCTGGGGAGCGCTGGTGTTCGATGAAATTCCCGAGTTCTCCTCGACCATGTTCCAGCCGGTTGGCGGCATGGACCGGATTCCCCATGCGTTCCATGAACAGCTCAAGGACGCGGTGCGCTTCAACGCCGAAGTCAGCGACATCCAGACCGCAGAACTTGGCAGCCGCATCACCTACCGGGATCGCAAGAGCGGCGCCACCCAGACCCTCAACGCCGACTACGCCATCGTCACCGTGCCCCTGCCGCTGCTGGCCAAACTGCCGAGCAATTTCAGCCAGCCGTTCAAGCAAGCGATTCTCAGCGCGCAGAGCGATCAGGCGAACAAGGTGGCCTGGCAATCGCCGCGGTTCTGGGAAACCGACTTCAACATCTACGGCGGGCTCTCTTACCTGGACCATGAAGTCAAAGGGTTGTGGTACCCCAGCGATCGCCTGAACAGTGCCCAGGGCATTCTGGTCGCGGCCTACAACACCAGCGAATCGGCCCAGGCCTTCAGCAGGAAATCCCTCGCCGAACAGTTCGCCTCCTCCCGGCAAGCCGTGGAACTGTTGCATCCCGGGCACAGCACCAAGTTGCACAAACCGGTGGCGATCAACTGGGCCAAGGTGCCTTTCAGCAAAGGCCCGTGGATCGTCAACGACGAGGTCGGCGAGAGCGCCTATCACATCCTCAACGAGCCTCAGGGCCGCACCTATCTGGCCAGCGATGCCCTCGCCCATGGCGGTGTCGGCATCTGGCAGAACAGCGCCGCCGACTCGGCGCGGCGCATCGTTTCGCTGATTGGCCGCCATGCCGAGCGCCAGCAACCGGGCGTTGCCGCCTGACTTTGTCAATTAAAGGATTGAACGATGAAAACCATGACGTTGCTCACAGGACTCCTCATGACCGCGACCGCCCTCACCAGCCACGCCGACGACATCAAACGCATTGCCCTGCCCAACTCGAATTTCCCGATTTCCCTGGCGGTGTCGGTGCCGGCGCAAACCGACCTGCTGTTCGTCAGCGGCCTGCTCGCCGACTTGCATGACGCGAAAGCAGCCAAGGATTCCTTCGCCGCCTATGGCGATACCGCAACCCAGACCACCTCGATCCTCAACAAGCTCAAAAGCGTGTTGCAGAGCCAAGGGCTGGACCTGGGCGATGTGGTGCAACTGCGGGTGTTCCTGGTGGGCGACCCGGCCAAGGGCGGCAAGCTCGACTTTGCCGGGTTGCAGGAAGGCTATACGCCGTTCTTCGGTAGCGCCGCACAACCGAACAAACCGGCACGCACCGCAGTTCAGGTGGTCGCCCTGCCGCTGCCCGGCGGCCTGGTCGAAATCGAGGCTGTCGCCGCGCGCAAGCAATGACATGGACATCACCCGACTTTCAGGAGCTTCACCCTCATGCTCAAACGCCTAGAGCGCCGAATAGCGCCAACCTGCCACCCCTTGCTACTGCCACTGTCGATTGCCTGCGGTCTCGCCTCGTTCAACGTCGAAGCCGCCGACACCAGCGCTCCCACCCTCAATACCGTGGTCGTCACCGGCAACCGGGGCGCCGAACAACGCACCGTGACCACCAGCCCGACCCCTATAGACGTAGTGACCGGCGAACAATTGCGTTCGGTGGGCAAACCGAGCCTGCTGGAGGCGCTGAGTAAATTCATCCCCTCCTTCAACCTGCCCGACCGCGCGGGCTGGGATGCCAGCGGCGTGGTGCGCTCGGCCACCCTGCGCGGCCTGACCGCGTCCCATGTGCTGGTACTGGTCAACGGCAAGCGCCGGCACACCAGTGCCACCCTGAACATCAACGGCATCAACAGCGGCGCGGCGCCCAGCGACCTGGACCTGATCCCGGTGGCGTCGATCGATCATATCGAAGTGCTGCGTGACGGCGCGGCCGCCCAGTACGGTTCGGATGCGATCTCCGGGGTGATCAACATCATCCTCAAGCAAACCACCGGCGGCAGTTCCGATACCACCCTGGGGCAGAACTACGACGGCAAGCGCGGCACCGGAACGGAAGCGCTCAATTACGGATTTGAAGTCGGCGAGGCCGGCGTGCTCAACGTCTCGCTCGACACCCGCTACCAGGAACGGGACAACAAAGCCGGCAGCAACGGCTACAGCTCGCATTACTATCCACTGGCCGACGGCTCGCCCGACCCGCGCGAAGCCACGTCCAGCCATCACACCTACAAAGGTTATGGCTTGCCGCGCAGTCAGTTGGCGGATGTCGCCTACAACCTCGACCTGCCGCTGAACGATGCCGTGACCCTGTATTCGTTCTCGACCCTGGCCACCCGGGAAAACAACGACGGCCAGAACTTCCGCCTGCCGAGCGGACGCAACACCATCACCACCGGCCCCAACGGCTATCCCGACGGTTACAGCCCGTACTGGCTGATCAACGAAACCGACTTCCAGTCCGCATTCGGGGCCAGGGGCGACGATATCGGCGGCTGGGCCTGGGACCTGAGCAGCACCTATGGCCGCAACTACGCCAAGCAACGGACCTATAACAACCAGAACCCGTCGCTGGGTGAAAACACCCCGAACAAGTTCACCTCGGGCATTTACATCGCCGATCAGCTGACCAGCAACTTGGACCTGAAAAACAGCTACGAGATCGGTCTGGCCAAGCCGCTGGACGTGGCCTTCGGATTCGAGCATCGACGTGAAAGCTACGAGACCCGTGCGGGGTCGCAAGCCTCGTATATCGACGGTGGCTACGTGTTCCCGGCCGGCCATCCCCGTGCCGGGCAACGCCCCGATCCGGGCGCCCAGGTCACCAACGGCATCACCCCGGACGATGCGCAGAAGATCAGCCGCAACAGTGTCGCCAGCTACATCGACCTGGGCTTCTACCCGGTCGAGCAGTGGTACCTGGGGGTGGCCGCACGTTATGAGCATTACAACGAAGGGGTCGGCGCAACCCGCAGCGGCAAGCTCAGCACCCGTTACGAATTCAACCCGGTGTTTTCGCTGCGCGGTACCATCAGCAATGGCTTTCGCGCACCGTCGCTGGCCAACGAAATCTTCACCGCGCGCTCGACCGGGTTCGACACCATCAATGGCGTCTACCAGTCCTATAACTACGTGATCCTGCCGGTGGATTCGGCAGGCGCCCAGGCGCTGGGTGCCGAGTCGTTGAAACCCGAGCGCTCGACCAACTTCAGCCTCGGTTTCGCCCTGACCCCCAGTGAAGACCTGAGCCTGACCGTGGACGGCTACGTGATCAACCTGCGTGACCGCCTGGTGCTCAGCGAACGCTTCCAGGGCCCGGGCGTCGCCGCCCTGCTCGACAGCATCGGCGTGCCCGCCACGGCCGGGGCGCAGTACTTCAGCAATGGCGCCAACACTCGCACCTCCGGGGTCGATGTGGTCGGTAATTACCGGCAGGACCTGAACCGGTTCGGCTCGGTGCGCTGGACCGCGGCGTTGAACTACAACCACACGCAAATTCTCAGCGTCAACGAAACCCCGTCGCAACTCACGGCCCTGGGCAGCAACTTTCAATTACTCGGCCGCCAGTCCCGCGCGTTGCTCACCAAGACCTCCCCCAGCAGCAAGATGATCTTCTCCGCCGACTGGGCGATCCGCGACTTCGACGTCAACCTGCGCCTGACCCGTTATGGCACGTACACCGAGGTCAACAGCTCAAGCGATCCGAGCCTGGATCGCGAATATTCGGCGAAATGGATTACCGACCTCGACGTGGCGTATGCGATCAACAAACAGCTGACCGTGGCTGTGGGTGCGCAGAACCTGTTTGATAAATACCCTGACCATATTGGTGTGCCGAACTCTTCGTTTGGTGATAACTGGGGTAGTTATTCGCCGTTCGGTTTTACCGGTGGGTACTACTACACGCGGTTGCAGTACGCGTTCTGAATCCCCTGGCCATTATCTGTAGGAGCCGGCTTGCTGGCGAAGTCGGTGGCACATTCAATAGATGTGCTAGCTGACAGACCGCTTTCGCTGGCAAGCCAGCTCCTACAGGGGGTCTTCTGTGAACACGAAATCGTGAACGACGCCGATCCCCTGTAGGAGCCCGGCTTGCCGGCGAAGGCGGCGGCACATTCAATAGATG